>CAZKTK010000199.1:2264-6346 GCA_964555535.1 uncultured Rhodospirillaceae bacterium | reverse complement strand
CTAATCGACATAAAGCTCCTCCCTGGTTGCTTACTTTGTCGTTTGCTCCCTAGGACCGAACATTCCCGCCGTCTTTTCCGCCTGCCTTAGGCGGAACGGTGAGATATTGCTCGGCTCTTCGTCACAAGAACGGAAGAACGCCGGATAGGGAACCTTCCGGCTGCCGGCTATCGGTATGATAATCCCCGCTCCGTTCTCCAGGTCCCCGCCGTCGAGAGCCACAAGGGCTAGCACGCCGGAGATACGTTGATGACCGCCTCCATCCCATAAGGAGATGGCGGCGATCCAGTCACACGGGCGCAGCATAACCCGTTCTCAGGCATGAAGGAACCCAATTCGGGACCCCTGGCGGAAGGGGCGGAACGCTGATATATCGCTCAGCTGGCTTTGACAGAGTTCGGCCCGACCCGAATGTAGAGGGAGATGGTGGAAATGGCAGTTCGGTTGTTGGCTCGCATTGCGGGCGTGGCGCTATCGGTGATGGTGCTGGCCGCATCCGCTCAGGCGGATACGGCCGATGAGGTGACCGCGTTCATGGAGGACTATCTGCACACCTTCGACACGGGCCACGCCAATGAGATCAAGGCGTTCTACGATGCGCCGCTCTTTATGATGGGGCCGACCGGCGACTTGCGCTCCTATGAGGGCGACAAGATGCGCCGCACGGTCAAGCGCTGGCGCTTTTACCTAAAGCACTACGGTTTCGAGCGTAGCGAATGGAACGTTCTCAACGTCAATGCGTTGGCGGAGGGCAGCGCAGTGGTCAGCACCGTGGTGGACCGCTACAACCCGAAGGGCGAGCGTTTCCACCGCAGCGGCGCCACGTATACGCTGCGCAAGCAGGATGGGGACTGGAAGATCTTCCTCATCCAGATCCACGAGCCGGAGATGGTAATCGCCGCACAATAGCGGCGACCACCAAGAGCCTTCTTAGCGTTTGATACCGACGCGGCCGTCGAATTCTCCGTCAGCGGTGGGAATGCCGTCCTCCATGCGCATGGGCAGGATGGCCAGGCGTCGCGGCGCAGGGCCGTTCATGACCTTGGCCTTGGTCGCCGGGTTGTACATGGAATCGTGGCAGGTGCAGACGAACCACTGCTTGTCAGGCATCCACGCCGTCACCGGACAGCCCTGGTGGGCGCAGACCGACGAATAGGCCACCACACCATCGGCAGCGTAGGGCTTGGTGTCTTCATCCAGGGTTTCCGGATCGAGACGGATCAGCATGACTTGGTTGAGGCGGGAGCCGCGGCGCACGATCTCCCCGTCGGGGGTCACCGGCCAGGCCACGATCTGAGGGCCGCCGAGCGGAAGGTCCTCGAACCTGACAATCTCACCCTTGCGGTCGCCCTTATGGTGGATGAAGTGATCACCTGCCTGCGGGCGCATCTTCTTCGGATCGTCCGTCGCTGCAGCAGCGGACTGCAGCTTGAGGAACGGCAGTGCCGCGGCGACTCCGGCGGCGGTCTTGAGCAGCTTCCGCCGCAGCGTTTCGCGATTATCCAACGACATACCTCCTTGTCCTTGAACCCGGCTTGATCGGGCGGGCGGAACCTAACATGGGTATTGGCCTGCCGCCAGTCCACCTTGGCGGCGCGCCGGCGGTATGCTACGCGAATGGGGGCAACCAACGCGTCGCGACAGGGAGGGCAGAAAAGTTGAAGATTACGGCCATCGAAGATCTCCATTGCGACGCCGGCTGGCGCGTCTTCTCGTTTCTCAAGATTTCTACCGACGAGGGCATTGTCGGGTATTCCGAATACAATGAAAGCTATGGTAGTCGCGGCCTGAGCGCGGTCATCCTCGCGCTTGCCGAGGATATCAAGGGAAGCGACCCGCGCCCTATCGAACGCATCACCTCCCAGCTTTATGCCACCACCCGTCAGGCGCCGGGCGGCATGATCCAGCAGGCCATTGCGGCGATCGAGAATGCGCTTCTCGACATCAAGGGCAAGGCTCTCGGTGTGCCGGTCTATGCGCTGTTCGGTGGCCCGGTTCGGGACCGCCTGCGCCTATACTGGTCTCATTGCGGCACGTATCGCCTGCACCATTCGGACATTCTCGGCAAGCCGCAGCTGCGCACGCGCGACGACCTGGTGGCGCTTGGGCGCGAGGTGCGCGAGAGCGGCATGACGGGCCTCAAGTGCAATATCTATGTGCCGGTGGATGGTGGCTTCCGTTTGCACATGCCGGGCTTCGGCGGCGGGCCGGAGATGCCGCAGCTCAATGCCGAGCGCGAAGTGATCGACGCCCTGCGCGATCAGATACAGGCCATTCGCGAAGGTTGCGGCGAGGGCGTGGATATCCTCGTGGACCTCAATTTCAACTTCAAGACCGAGGGCTATCTCAAGGTCGTGCGTGCCCTGGAAGACCTCGGCCTGTTCTGGGTCGAGATCGACAGTTTCGATCCGGCGGCCCTGCGGGACATTCGCACGCGCACCACCGTGCCCTTGGCAAGCTGCGAGTCACTCTACGGGCGGCGGGAGTTCAAGCCGTACTTCGAGCGCTATTCGGTCGACGTGGCGATTGTCGACATTCCCTGGAACGGTCTGGCCGAGGGCCTCAAGATCGCGGCTATGGCCGAGGCCTATGAAGTGAACGTGGCGCCGCATAATTTCTACGGTCATCTCTCGACCCTTATGAGCGCGCATTTCTGTGCCTCGGTGCCGAATTTCCGCATCATGGAGATCGATATCGATGACGTGCCCTGGAAGGACGATCTGGTGACCGTGCCGCCTGTGATAGAGGATGGGCACTTGATCATGCCGACCGGGCCCGGCTGGGGTGCCGACCTCAACGAAGAGGCGGTACGCGCGCATCCCCCTAAGCGCTAGTTGATGTTACGCTGACGCTTGCGACGACGACGGGAGGGGCCAGGATATGTCGCAGCAGGTGAAGAACGGCAAGGAGAAGGACCCGCGCGATGCCATCACGCGCTGGGAGCTTTTGCGGGTCTATGGCACCGCCGTGTTTGTCGCGCTGGTGGTGCTGGTTGCGACCTATCAATTCGTCGACCCGGCGCCGCCGCGCCATATCGTCATGGCCACCGGCCACCCCAACGGCGCCTATCACGCTTTCGGCGAGCGCTATCGCGAGGTATTGGGGCGCCAGGGCATCGAGGTCGAGCTACGCAACACCTCGGGCTCGGTCGAGAACATCGGACTGCTCGAGGATCCCGAGTCCGGGGTCAGTGTCGCTTTCGTGCAAGGCGGTACAGGCCGCTTCGCCCAAGGCAACACTCTGCATTCGATCGCCAGCCTCTATTACGAGCCGATTTGGCTGGTGCGTCGCAGCGACCTGCCGCTTTCCCGGCTGGACGATCTTGCCGGCCTGCGTGTCGCTATAGGGCCGGAAGGTAGCGGCACGCGCGCCGTAGCGCTCGAACTGCTGGTCGATGTCGGGCTCGACGCATCGGCCGCCACGCTGTCACCGCAGACCGGCGCAGAGGCTGTGGCCGCCCTGGAGGCGGGCGAACTGGATGTCCTGTTCCTGGTCGGCGGACCGTCTTCGGCCAATGTGCTCGCAGCATTGCGCGCCGAAGGACTGGCGCTCATGAGTTTCAAGCGGGCGGGCGCCTATGTGCGTCATCACCGCTTTCTGTCCGAGGTGCTGTTGCCCGAAGGCGTGATCGACATGCGCGAGAACCTGCCCGCGCAAAATGTCACGCTGTTGTCGCCGGCGGCCATGCTGGTGGTGGATGAGAACGTCCACAAGGCTTTGACCGGGCTGTTGCTGACAGCTGCATCGGAGATCCATGGCGGCGGCGGCCTGCTGGAGGCGCCCGGTACGTTCCCTTCCCCGCACTTCGTGGACCTGCCTCTGAGCGCCACGTCCAAACGCTATTTCGAGTCAGGTCCGCCGTTTCTCGCCCGCGTTCTGCCGTTCTGGGCAGCGGTCATGATCGACCGCCTGGCGGTCATGATCGTGCCCCTGATCGCCTTCATGGTGCCGCTGTTCCGCTTCATGCCGGTTGTCTATCGCTGGCGCTCGCGGTCGCGGATCTATCGTTGGTACAAGGAACTGCGTCCGCTCGAAGCGCGAGTGCAGGCGGGTATCGACGAGGGGGAGGCAACCGAACTGCT
>CAZKTK010000199.1:0-2254 GCA_964555535.1 uncultured Rhodospirillaceae bacterium | reverse complement strand
GAGGCCGAAGCGCGCAACGTCTCGGTGCCCTGGGGCTATGTGGACGAACTCTATCAGCTGCGCACCCATATCAACCTGGTGCGCAACGAGGTTCGCCGCACCCGTGGCGGCTCGCGCCGCCGCGCCGACGAAGGCGAGCAGCACCGCGCCGTAGTTGAGCAGGTAGATATAGGCCGTGAGCTTGACCGTGATCGAGCCGAAGACCATGGCCAGCGGGCAGGGGTGCCACCAGTGCCAGGGTGATCAGCAAGGGCGCGCGAGGCGGCATCACAGGCTGTCCATGAACCGGGCCAGGGCGATGTCGCGCTCGCTCACCCCGTCGACGTCGTGGCTGGCCAGGGTAACGTCGACGCGGTTATAGACGTTGGCCCATTCCGGGTGGTGGTCCATTTTCTCGGCCATCAGCGCCGCGCGCGCCATCCAGCCGAAAGCGGCGTTGAAATCCGGGAACGTGAAGGTCTTGGCGATAGCCTCGCGCCCGCTAACGCGCACCCAGCCGTCAAGCTCGTCCAGCGCGGCGCCGATTGCCGCGTCATCCAATTTGTCTGCCATGTCTCCCTCCATGACTGTGGTATGCAGGTGTATACCAAGTGACCGGGAATGCCCATGCGCGCGCCAAGCCTTACCGACATCCAGGCCATTGCCGAAGCCGAGATCGCGGCGATCCCCGAGGCCTTGCGGCGTCAGGCCGGGAATATCGCCGTCCAGGTGGTGGATTTCCCCGACCCGGAGGTCTGCGAGACAATGGAGTTGGAGACCCCGTTCGATCTGCTCGGTCTCTATATGGGCGAGGCGCTGACCGAGCGCAGCATCAGCGCACCATCGCCCGAGCCCGATCTGGTGCAGCTTTATCGCCGGCCCTTGCTCGACTATTGGTGCGAAAGCGAAGCGGCGCTCGCCGACGTCGTCCGTTACGTGCTGATCCATGAGATCGGCCACCACTTCGGCTATTCCGACGACGAGATGGATGCGTTGCAGGGCGAGCCCTGAAGGACCCTAACGCCCCGCAGCCGCAGCGGCCGCGGCAACGCCCTCAGGCAATACGACATCGAAGCCGATGGTGACGAACGAGAAGCCCTGCGCCAGGCGCGCAGCCACTGTCTCGGTGTTGGTGGTGATGCCGATGGGCACGCCGGCCGCATTCGCCGCTGCGACGGCGCGCTGGATTTCCGCTTCCACAGCCGGAACGCCGCTCTGGCCGACATAGCCCATGTCCGCATGCAGGTCGGCGGGGCCGAGAAACAGCGCGCCGACGCCAGGCACCGCCGCGATATCGGCCAGCGCATCGATTGCCCGTACGGTTTCGATCTGCGCCACCAGCAACAGCTCGCCGTCGGGAATGAGCGGCCAGAGGTCGGCGCGGCGCGCATAGTCGGCGCCGGACAGTCCCCAGGCCATGGAAGCGAGCAGGGAGCCGTAGCCGCGCACGCCGCGGGGCTTCGGGGCCGGGGAGTCGTGGGCCGGCGGATAGCGCATGGCGATGGCGACGTTGCGCGCCTGCTCGGCCGTGTTGACATGCGGCACCATGACCCCGAAGGCGCCGGCATCGAGCACCTGCTTGATCATCCACTGGTTGGCGTGAATCTCCCTGCCGTTCGCCGGCACCCGGACTGATCAGCCCCCATCGACTGGTCCATGGCGATTGTTAGTGCATAACCGGCCTTTGGTCCATCGGGATGATGATTTCCGGAGCCGGTGGTCGATATCCAAGGGCTGAGTGCGGTCGCTTGGTGTTGTAATGTTTCCGCCATTGCTCGATCAGGATCTGGGCTTCCCGGAGGGAATAAAAGATCTCCCCGTTGAGCAACTCGTCGCGGCGGGGCGTCGCGCGCGCATTCGCGATGCCGCCGTTCTCAAGGTTCTCGGCGCCGGGCGCGGCGACCTGCTGCGCGCCCATGCGCTGGAATTCGCTCTCATCGGTGCTGCGGCGGGCACGGTCGCGGTTGCCGTTGGCGGCCTTACCGCCTGGGCCTTCGTCAGCCAGATCATGGCCATGGAATGGTCGTTTTCGCCCTGGCGCGCGCTCCTTACCGTGCTCGGCGGCACGGCGATCACCGCCGCGGTCGGATTTGCCGGCACCTGGCGGGCCATGGCGCGGAAGGCGGCGCCGTTGTTGCGTGGCGGTTGAGGGCGGAAACTGCTAAAATGATCTGTTGAAGCCGGGCGCAAACATGCCCATATATGGTTTCGAGTTGGATTTTTTGGAACGTGAGGGGAACGAAATGGCGTTCGACCGCAGAACCGTGATCGAGCA
>CAZKTK010000198.1:0-6356 GCA_964555535.1 uncultured Rhodospirillaceae bacterium | reverse complement strand
GCCGCGTGCCAGCAGAACTCGGCCGCGCCCATGCTGCCCCAGGCGATGCCGAGGCGGGCGTTGTTGAGGCAGCCGAAGGGGCCGGCGAGGCCGCGGATCTCGGGGAAGACGTTCTCCTCCGGCACGAACACGTCATCGAGCACGATCATGCCCGTCGGCGAGGCGCGCAGGGAGAACTTGCCTTCGAGCTTCGGCGTCGAGAGGCCCTCGGCGCCGCGCTCGACGACGAAACCGCGGATCTTGCCGCTCTCGTCCTTGGCCCAAGTCAGGAGTACATCGGCGATGGGGCTGTTCGATATCCAGGTCTTCGAGCCGGTCAGGCGGAAGCCGCCGTCGACGGCCTTGGCTCGCGTGATCATGCCGCCCGGGTCCGAGCCGTGGTCGGGCTCGGTCAGGCCGAAGCAGCCGATCAGCTCGCCCTTTGCCATGCCTGGCAGCCAGCGCTGCTTCTGCTCCTCGGTGCCGTAGGCGGATATCGGCCACATCACCAGGCTGGATTGCACCGACAGGCAGCTGCGATAGGCGGAATCGACGCGCTCGATCTCGCGTGCGATCAATCCGTATGCCACGGTGCTTGCACCGGCGCAGCCATAGCCCTCGATGGTCGCGCCAAGCAGGCCGAGGCCCCCCATCTCTTCCATGATGCCGCGGTCGAAGCTTTCCTTGCGGTTGGCCTCGATGATCCCGGGCATCAGCTTGTCCTGAGCGAAGCCATGCGCGGTCTCGCGGATCAGCCGCTCGTCCTCGTCGAGCTGGTCGTCGAGGCGGAAGGGATCGGTCCAATCGAAGCTGCTGGCGTGGTCGGAGAGGCGGGCAGTGGGTTCGGGCTGCGGCTGGCTGGACATGACGGTTCCCTAATCGACGTGAAAGGAGTTGGCGATGGCGACGAGATGGCGCAGGCGCTTCTCGTTCATCGTGGCGATGCGGGTGTAATACCAGACGCCGTCGAGCTCTTGAAGGCGCAGCACCATGTGTCGGCCGAGCGGCCCGATGGTGAAGCGGCAGGCTAGCTCATCATAGGCGCCGGCCGCGTTCTCGCCGTTGCGGGGGGCGTCGCAGAACTTTAGCGGTGCCTTGCCGAGGCGGCGGAGCTGGTCCATGGCGGCCTGCAAGGCTTCGGTCAGGGGCTCGAAGGCCGGATCGGCGAAGGGGCTGTCAGGTGCGTTGAGGGTGCTCTCGACATTTCCCGACTCTGCGTCGGCGAGAAAGGCGGTCATGCGCTCGCCCAGCCATGCATCTGGATCGGCGATATCGTCCGTGAGCGGACGCATCTCGATGGTGCTGAGCTCCGAGAAGGCGCCGGGCTCGGGCATGACCCTGAGAACAGCGACATGGCGGCCCTCCGCATCGGTTTCGCGCACGATCTCGTGCTGGAAACCTTCCGGAACCTCGAATGTCTGTGCCACCGCCGAAGCGGCAGCGGACAGAGCCAGGGCAAAGCAGATCAGATATCGCATCATAGGCCTCCAAGTGGCGACCGTGGCGCGTTCCTTCAAGCGTCGAAGCGTACCGCCGTGCCGCCGGGTTCGCCCAACAGCTCGCCATCGCGCATGACCTCGCGCCCGCGGATGATCGTGGCCATCGGCCAGCCCGTAAGGCTGCGGCCCTCGAAAGGGCTCCAGCCGCATTTGCTGGCGAGCCAGCTGCTCTCGACCTGGCGCGTGGCCTTGAGGTCGACCAGGGTCAGATCGGCGTCATTGCCGGGGCGAATGGCACCCTTGCCGTGGGCCTGATAGAGCCGGGCGGGCGTGCTGGATACCAGCTCCACCAGGCGGTCGAGACTGAGGCGACCCGCCGAAACATGGTCTAGCATCAGGGGCAGCAGGGTTTGCACGCCCGGCATGCCGGAGGGGCTGTCGGGATAGGGCTTGGCTTTTTCCTCGCGGCTGTGGGGCGCATGGTCCGAACCGATCACGTCCACCACGCCGTCAGCCAGGCCCTGCCACAGGGCCTGGCGGTGGCGCGCCTCGCGGATCGGCGGGTTCATCTGCGCCAGGCTGCCGAGCTCGGCATAACACTCCGGCGCCTCTAGGGTCAGGTGCTGCGGCGTGCACTCGACGCTCATCCAGTCGGGGCGACCGCGCAGCATGGCGATCTCCTCGGCGGTCGTGATGTGCAGCACATGCGCCGGCCGCCGCGTCTCCGTGACCAGCCGCATCAGGCGCTCGGTCGCCAGCCGTGCTGTCTCGACATCGCGCCATTGCGGGTGCAGGGCAGGGTCGTCGCCGCTTTCCGCGATGCTGCGACGCTCGGCCAGGCGCGCTTCGTCCTCGGCGTGAACCGCCACCCGCCGGCTGCCTGAGCGCAGCACGCGCTCCAAGGTGTCGTCGTCGGGAACCAGCAAGGTGCCGGTCGAGGAGCCCATGAAGATTTTCACGCCACAGCAGCCGGGCAGCTTTTCAAGTACAGGCAATTCCTCAATATTTTCCTCACAAGCTCCTATGAAGAAAGCATAATCCGTCCACGATCTTCCGTCCGCCCTGGCCAGTTTGTCGGCCAAGGCCTCCATCGTTGTCGTTGCTGGAGAGGTGTTGGGCATTTCGAAGACGGTACAGACGCCACCCAGGGCCGCCGCCGCCGTGCCGCTGGCCAGGTTCTCCTTGTGCTCCAGTCCCGGCTCGCGGAAATGGACCTGGCTGTCAATGACGCCAGGCAGGACATGCAGGCCCTGCGCATCGAGTATGCGCTCCGCTTCTGCGCGAGCGAGATTGCCGATTTCTACAATATGGCCGGCGACGATGCCGATATCGGCATGGTCGTGACCGACACCGGTAACCACGGTGCCCCCGCTTACGACGAGATCGAAGTGTTGTGCCATGGCCGCAGTCTACCCTGCGGCGGGCGCGGCGTCAGGTAAAAGCCTTGAAGGCGATAGTCGTAAAAGTATCCGCGACGCCGTCAACGCCATGGATGCGCTCGTTGACGAAATGCCCGATATCGCTGTCGTTCGCAAGGTAGGCCTTGACCAGCAGGTCGTATTGTCCCGAGGTCGAATGCACCTCGGAGACTTCATCCACGTCCTGAACCAGACTGTCGGCGACCGCATAGGCCTTGCCCAGCTGGCACTTGATATTGATGAAAATGGTTTGCATGGGAGCCTGCCGCTTAGCCCGCGGTGCGTACCGATCTCAGCATGAAGGCGGGCACGTGGTCGCCCATGCCGGTAACCGGGCCTTCCTTCTTGGGCTTCGCTGCCGGCTCGCTCTTGGCCTTGCTTTTGCTGCTGCGCCGGGGCTTGCGTTCCTTGGGGGCCTCCGTGGGCGCTGCCGCCACGGATTCGGTCTCAGCCTCGGTCTTTGTCTCAGCCTCGGCCGTTGGCTTGTCCTCGGTCTTCGGCTCGGCCTCGGCTTTTGGCTTGGGTTTCGCCTTGGCCTTGGGCTTCACTTTGGTCTCAGCCTTCTTTTCCGTCGCGAGAGCGGCTAGGCCCTCCAGTGTTTCCTTGGGTATCTCGTGGCCGATAAGGTCGGTAATCGCCTTCAGGTACTTGCTGTCGCTCGGCACCCCGATGGTAAAGGCTCGGCCGGGACGGCCTGCACGGCCGGTCCGCCCGATACGATGGACGTAATCCTCGGGGTGGTTGGGTACGTCGTAATTGAACACGTGGCTGAGGCCGGCGATATCGAGGCCGCGACCGGCGACATCGGTCGCCACCAGCAACGTGATCGCATTCTCCTTGAAGGCCGCCAAGGTCTCCATGCGCGAGGATTGCGCCATGTCGCCATGCAGGCCGGCTGCCGAAAGGCCGTGCCGCTTGAGCGAGCGGCTGAGCTCGTCCACGTCCTTCTTGCGATTGCAGAAGATGAGCGCGTTGTCGACGGGCTGGCTTTCGATCAGCGAGCGCAACGCCTTGCCCTTGTCGCGCGCGGTGGTCATGACCAGGGACTGGTCGACCGTGTCGGCGGGCGAGGCGGGCGGCGCCACGGTGATCTCCTTCGGCGAGACCAGGAACTGATCAGCCAGACGGCGGATCTCTTTCGGCATGGTTGCCGAGAACATCAGGGTCTGGCGGATCGGCTGCAGCAGGCTGACGATGCGCTCCACATCCGGAATAAAGCCCATGTCGAGCATGCGGTCGGCTTCGTCGATCACCAGCACCTTGATGCCGGTCAGCAAAACGCTGCCGCGCTCGAACAGATCGATCAGCCTGCCGGGCGTGGCGATCAGCACATCCACGCCGCGCTCCAGCGCGCGCTGCTGGTCGCCCATCGAAACGCCGCCGATCAGCAGGGCCATCGATAGCTTGTGATACTTGCCGTAGACATCGAAATTCTCGGCGATCTGCATCGCCAGCTCACGGGTTGGTGTGAGAATCAGCGAGCGCGGCATGCGGGCGCGGGCCCGGCCGGTGCTGAGAATATCGATCATCGGCAATGTGAATGATGCCGTCTTGCCGGTGCCGGTTTGGGCGCACCCCAATACGTCCCGGCCCTGTAGGACAATCGGGATCGCTTTTTCTTGGATGGGGGTGGGGTGCTGGTAGCCGGCGTCTTCGACGGCTCGCAAGGTTTCCTGGCCGAGGCCGAGGGATTTAAAATCCATGTACGCTGTTTGACGCTTTTCTGTCTAGCGGTTGGACCGACTGGTCCCGGGCGTGTAGAACGCTATTTCGATTCCAGCCTGGAATATCGTGCCTTAGCGCAGGAAAATCAACAGTGAATTCCGATACTCAGAACCTGGTCTTGTGCCCCGGCCTGCTTTGCGACGAGGCCGTGTGGAGATCCCAAATCGAAACTCTCGGGTCTGTAGCGAGCATCACGGTCGCCGACTTCACCAAATCGGACTCGATTGCAGCCATGGCGGAGGGCGTGCTGGCGGTGGCACCGGCGCGTTTCGCCCTGGCCGGATTTTCCATGGGCGGGTATGTGTCCTTCGAGATCATGCGCTGGGCACCGGAGCGGGTTACGCGTCTGGCATTGATCGATACCACGGCCTTTCCGGCGCGCTTTCGCGGACGAAATGGAACTCGCCAGTCAGCGATGACGCCTCCCACGGCACCTGCTGCTCGTTCGTCTCCTGCATCACGGCGACACGGACGGCTTTGAATACGCGTTCTATCGGATAGCCCGGCTTGGGGATCGCTTGCGCCAGAGCCTTGGTGTATGGGCTGTTGAGCCCGTCGCCATCCGCCGCCACGTTGCCGGGCGCCGTAGAGTAGGCAACCAGCGCGCCGCGCATCGCTTGCATCAACGCCAACCCACGCGCGGGCGAGCGGAACGAGCGCCGGTATGGGTTATTGCGACAGGCGTCGAGGATGACGATGTTGATGGCATTGTCGGCGAACTCGAAAGTCCGCAACACGGCACTGGCGCTGACCGCCTCGATATCAACATCAGACTCTCGGCCGATCCTGGCGCCGATGGGGATGAGATAGTTTTCGCCGCCAACCTGCACCCCGTGGCCGGCGTAATAGAACAGGCTCACCGAATCCTCGCCTGCCTCGATCAGCCTATCACCCATCGTCTGGATCAGACGCTTAAGCGCTGCCTGGTCAACGTCGGTTCGCTCGATAACCTCAAAGCCGACGCGGCGTAATGTGGCTGCCATGAGCCGCGCATCGTTCACGGTGTTTGCTAGGGGCGCATCATCATAGGCACCGTTGCCGATCACCAGCGCGATGCGCTGTTCATCGGCGAGGGCGCCGGTTGTCGCCAGTGACAGCGCCACCAGCAATGTGATCGTTAGTCGTGTCCCCCGTCAGCAATCGCGGGACATCTTGCCTTAAATTGCTATCCGGTGCAAAGGTATCACGCGACGCGTGGAACCGGAGCACCTGGACATGAAAAGCCGCAAGAGCGGCAAGCCGAAGCTCCAGTGGACTCTTCTTCAGTCGTTCGCCCGCTGCAATGGTGCCATTTCGTGGAATGGTCCAGACGCAAAAGACCGGGTCAAGCATCAGAAACTTGAGCTGTCGAAGAAGTTGAGGGCGTATTTCGGGATCGAAGACGCCCCGATTGATTGGCATAGTGACGATAGGGAGTACCGGACGAAATTTACCGTCTGCTGGCCGAACCATCGCTGAGTTTCCGGTCCAGTGGATTTCGGAAGGCAGCAAGCATTCAAAACGGTGCCCAATGCCCTCTGGTGTAGTTGCTTGATTTTCCGTGTGGTTTTCGAGGTGCACAAAACCGGCATCCCGGCCCGAAGTGCACAGCCTCTGGAGAAAAAAGGGAGGAGAGAGAAGGAAAACCAGGCCAAATTTTCGGCTGACCATAAAGCCAAATTCGCTGCTCGCTCTTGCGTCGGCACGCTGCCACCGATCGACCAAGCGCTCGTAGGTCCTCCAGCGCATCCCCTTTGGCTTTGGAGGAGGAAGCTGCTCCAGGGCAAGCCCATCGCCGCCCAATTTGCGATGCAAA
>CAZKTK010000197.1:0-6396 GCA_964555535.1 uncultured Rhodospirillaceae bacterium | reverse complement strand
GAGCGCCAGCCCCGCCGCCGGCATGACCGCGCGCGTGGCGGGAGCGGCCAGCGCCAACGGCGCCAGAACGGTGGCGACGTCGCGCGCGCGCCGGGTCACGGCGTACAGCAATGCCGCGATCAAGGCCAGCGCCGTAACCAGCGCCTGGGCGAAGGCGCCGATCACCACGCGCCCGGCCTCGACAACGATGACAGGGTCGTCGCTGACATCCCCATCGACGCTGCGCAGTGCCGAGACGAAACGCGACAGAGCCTCGGGATCGGCCGCCACGTCTTCCGCCGGATGAATATCGAGGCGAAGCGAGCCATCATCGTCGCGATACGGCGATACCAATGCCTCCGGCACGTCCTCGAGCCCGAACGGCTCGGCGGTCAGTGCCAGGTCGAGCGCCGCCAACCTGGCCGGCAGCGCGCCCAGCAAACCGCTCTCGACCGACGCCAGCGCCTCGTCGGAAGCCCTTTCGAGTCGCGCCAGGGCAGCGCGCAGGGCGCGCGCTTCGTCGGTTTCCATGCCGGCAATCGCCTCGGCAAGTGCTGCCGCCGCTGCCCGCTGCTCCGCAACAGCCGGCGGCTGCCATTCGCGGGCAAAGGGGTCGGGCGCGAGCACGAAGGCCATGTCGGCGATGACCTCGCCTTGTGCTGCCTGATCCTCCGGCACCAGCGTCGCCAGCCAATCCACCTTATCGACCTCATCCAGCGCCTCGAAGGCAGCGGCACGGGCGGCCGCCTGGTCCCAGTCGGCCGCTAGGCTCGCGGCCTGCCACAAACCGCGCTCGCCTTTCGCCATGAGATCGCGCAACGTGCTTACCGATTCGACCTGCGGGCTTTGCAAATTGAGCGGATTGGCATCGAAGCGCAGCCAGGGCAGGGCGGCCAGCGAGCCTGCCATCACCGCAGCCGCAACCAGCCGCACGCGCCGGCCGCTCTCGGGCAGGCGCAGCGGCGCCGGTTGCGCCTTGCCGGGCCACAGGGTGAGCAGCGCGGGCAGCACGGTGAGGTTGGCGGCAAGCCCGATCAGCATGCCGCTGCCGGCGATCACGCCAAGCTCGGCGATGCCGCGATAATCGGTGAAGACGAAGGCATAGAAGCCGCAGGCGGTCGAAATGGCGCAGAGGCCGAGCGACCCGGCCACCGCCAGGGCGCCGCCACGCACGCTGCCGCTTTCCGAAACCTGCAGGCAGAAGTGAATGCTGAAATCGATAGCCAGCGAAACGAAGAGAACGGCGAAGGCGATGGAGATCAGGTTGAGATGACCAATGGCAAGGGCTGCGAAGCCCGCCGTCCAGACCAGCCCCACGATGAGGGTGATCAGCGCTGCCGCCATTTGCCGCGGCGACCGCAAGGCCCACCAGAGAATGACGAGCACCAGCACCAGCGACAGCAGGCCCGCCCGTGCCGCGCCTGTCTGCGCCGTCTCCAGCTCGTCACGCTCGAGCGCGGGCGAGCCCGTCAGGCGCACCCGCGCGCGCGTGTCATCGGCGATGGCGCGGGCCGCATCGAGCGCATCGCCCAGGGGAAAGATGGCGTCGGGGTCGCGCGCCAGGAGCCGCACCAGAACCAGGGCCCGGCGGTCTGCCGCCATCGCCTCGCTGCCGCTCATGATTTCCCACCAGGAAAGCGCGGCCGCATCACCGTCGAGGCGGACGTCGATGACGCGCGCCAGGCGCCCGAGCAGCCAGGCCACGCGATCCGCGTCCTCGCCGCCCGCCAGGGTCACCACGGCGAACAGCCCGCGCAGAGACATGTCGGCGCGCAGGCGCTGCAAGAGCGGCGCTGCGTCGGCGAGGCTGTCATAGAGGTCGAGCAGATCCTCCCGCTCGGCATAGAGCAGACCGTTCTTCTCGAGAAACGGCCCGCCGTCGGCGCGGCGCGGCTCCGCGAACAGGGCCGGCTCGGCGGCGAGCCCGGCGACGATCCTGTCGGCGGCGGCCACGGCCTGGTCCGGGGTCTCTCCGTCGATCACCACCACGAGGACATCGGAGCGGGTCGGAAAGCGCGCCTTCATGTCGCTCCAGACCTGCATGAAGCGTGCGTCCTTGGCGATCATGTCGCCGGTATCGGTATCGAAGCCGAGCCCGAGAATGGCACGGAAGGCCAGCGCGGTGATCAGGCCCGCGGCGAGCAGCACCAGCAGCGGCGCCCTTTGCACACCCCCCAATAGGGAGGCAACGAACCGCTCCCAGAGAGAGCCGGCACTCACGCCGCGAGATGCGCCTTGAGCCGCGCCGCCACTTCGCCCGGCGTGACCGACGGACGCGGCAGGGGCGATGCTATGCCCGGACGCACCGGCACGTGCAGCAGTGTCGGCCCTTCGCCCGCTTCCAGGGCAGCGGCAATCTCCGCCGCCTCGCCAGCGCGCAGCACGCGGGCATAGCCGCAGGCCGCCGCTGCCGCCGCAAGGTCTGCGCTGGCGCTGACCGTTGCCTGGCCACCGGTCGATTCGTGCATGCCGTTGTCGATCACCACATGCACGAGGTTCTTGGGCGCCACCGCCCCCACGGTCGCGAGCACGCCGAGGCGCATCAAGAGCGCCCCGTCGCCATCGATGGCGATGACGCGGCGCGACGGATGCGCCAGGGCAAGGCCGAGACCGAGGCTCGCGATACAACCCATGGAGCCGACCATATAAAGCTGGTCCGCCTCGTCGCCGATGGCGCAGAGCTCGCGGCCCGTGAACCCTGTCGTCGCCAGCAGCACGTCGCGTGCCTCGCAGGCATTGCGCAATGCTGTGAGCGCGGCGCGCCGGACGAGGCTCGGGGTCGCGATCGGTGGCGGAACCGCAGGCTTTGCCCGCATTGCCGGGGGCTGTGCCTCCAGTTCACTTGGCGCCACGCTGCCTTTCGACATGACCAAGGCGAAAGGCCGGCCGCTTGCCGCCATGTGCGCCTCCGCCGCATCGAGGGCCGGCCCGATGGCCTCGTCGTCCGAGGGAAAGCGCCGCCAGGGAATGTCCATGGTCTCCAGCATCCCAGGCGTTATGCGCCCCATCAGCTCATGCTGGGGCTCGTCCGAGGCGCCGCCGGGCTCGCAGCGCCAGGTGACGATGAGAAGCACGGGCAAGCGAAAGGTCCAGGTCAGCGATGTCAGCGGGCTGACCGCATTGCCGAGCCCGGAATTCTGGAACATCGCCACCGCGCCCATGCCGCCGAGCGCCGCGCCAGCTGCCGCCGCTACCGCATCGCCCTCGTTGGCGGCACCCACATAGGTGAGTGCGCGGCTGCCGATCGCGGTGTTGATGAAGGGCGTCAGATAGGAGCAGGGCACGCCGCTATAGAAGCCGAAGCCGCGGTCGCGCGCGGCATCGAGAAAGGTCTCGGCGGCGATCACACGAAACTCCCCGCGAGCACCAGGTCGTCCACATGATTGACGTCGAGCCAATGGCCCGTGGTGTAGACCACACGGATCTTGCCGCCCGCCGCGACGAGACGGTTGAACAGCGCGTTCATATGCGCAGCGGCCATAGCCTGCGCGTCCTCGGCCTGCCAGGCGGCGAGCGTCTCTGCCAGGCGTTGCGCACCGGCGGCGGTAAAGCGGGCGAGCCCCATCCATTCGCCGTCCACCCGCTCGCCCGGCTCGCATGCCATGACCTGCAGGCTAACCTCGTCGATGGTGGCGCCACGACCGTGCGGCCTCGAGCCCG
The DNA here is from genome assembly GCA_964555535.1 of uncultured Rhodospirillaceae bacterium. Taxonomy (GTDB): domain Bacteria; phylum Pseudomonadota; class Alphaproteobacteria; order UBA7887; family UBA7887; genus UBA7887. The sequence continues at coordinate 2,757 of CAZKTK010000197.1, read as the reverse complement.
TGACGAAATCGGGACGCCGGCCATGGCCGCGGTTACGGCTTTCCTGCCAGGCGGTATCGACGGCGATCGCCGCCAGGGTATCGCCGTCAGCATCGACCAGCGCGTCCGCCAGCATGTCGAGCAGATGGCGGCGGAACAGCACATCGCCGTAGGAGATCACGAGCGGCCCGGCGCCCTCATCCTTGGCCATGGCGCAGGCCAGCGAAGCCACTTCGCGGGTCTCGGCGAAGGCATCGTTGTCGACCATGGCAAGGCCGGGCAGGGCAGTACGATCCTTGCCGTAACCGCGCACCACGGTGATGTCGGAAATGCCGGCGCTGCGATAGGTCGCGGCGATATGGGCAAGCAAGGGCTTGCCGGCGACATCCAGCATGGCCTTGGGCAAGTCTTCCGTCAGCTCGCCGAGCTCGTGGCCGCGTGCAGCCGCCAGCACCACGGCGCGCGCATCGCCATGGGGCAGGTAGAGCCGCTCGGCCTCCTCCAGCTCTGCCGCGCCTTGCAGACGGAAAACCTCGGAGACCGGAGCGACATTGTTTTCGATGGCGAGCAGGCCCTGATCGGCATACAGCGTCGCCGCGGTCTGCTGCATCGCCTGAATCGAGGCGCGCACCAGATGGTTGGCCCAGATCACCAGCGAGGCGCCATGCTCGCGGAAGACCTCGGTCGGCGTGGTGTAGTACTTGGTCGGCACGAGGACGACCGGGCAACGGCCGTCCCAGGCATCGAGAAAGGCCACCACTTCGTCGGCGGTGGATCGGGCCGAATGGATGAGGATCGCATCCGCACCGGCGGCGTGATAGGCGCGCGCGCGGCGCAAGGCCTCATCGAGCCCCCAGCCGGCGATCAGCGCCTCGACACGAGCGACGATGGAGAAATCGGGATCGCTCTGGGCCGCCTTGCCGGCGCGGATCTTGCCGCAGAACTCGTCGATGTCGGCGAGCGCCTGGGCCTCGCCATGGAGAAAGCTGTTGGTCTTGGGAAACAGCTTGTCCTCGATGCAGACGGCGGCGACGCCGCGGCTCTCCAGCTTCTGCACCAGCCGCCGCATGTTGTTGAAGTTGCCGTAGCCCGTATCGCCGTCGAGCATGATGGGAACGCGCGTCGCATCCGCCATGAACTCGACAACCTCGAGCACCTGGGTCCAGCTCGCCTCGTTGTTGTCGCGCACGCCGAGGGAAGCCGAGATCGACAGGCCGGACGCCCACAGGCCCAAAAAGCCCGCAGCCTCGGCAATGCGCGCCGAAAGCCCGTTATGCGCCTCGCAGAGAAACTGCAGATCGGGGGATGTGAGCAGCCGTCGAAACGCCGCCGCCTTGCTTGGCGGGGGCGCCGCCGAGAGCTTTGCCGCCGCGTCCGTCATGGGCCGTGTCATACAGGAGGCGGGGCGTCCTGGACAAGCCCCGCCGCGCTACATGCGGTAGCGCCCGAGGTCGTTGCTGGCTTGCGGCGCGCCTTCGTTGTTGGCCTGGAGGTATACGATATAGGCGCAGATCTGCTCGATCTCGGCCACGCTCAGCCGATCGCGCCAGGCCTCCATGGGTTTGTTCTTCACGCCGTTGAGAATGACGTCGAAAATGTCGTAGTAGCCGTTGCCGTGCACGGTCGCCTCGTCCCGCAGGTTGGGCCCGGCAGCGCCCCGCCCAGCGACACCGTGGCAGGACGAGCAATGGGTGGCGAACAGCTTTTCGCCAGCCAGCACGGCGGCATCCTCTTCGGCCTGCGCCGGCAGGGCGAAGGCAAGGGCGAAGAACAGGAACGGTGCGAGACGCATCATGATTTTTCCAGAAGGCGTATGGGGCGGGGACAGGCGCAACCTATATCCGATAAGCTGCCGCCTCGTCATTAACATGGGACCTTGCAATGACCGATTCCACGACCGCCTTCGACGGCGCCATACCGAAAGCCTATGACGCCTATCTCGGGCCTGTGCTCTTCGAGCCCCATGCGGATGACCTGACCCGGCGCACCGTTGCCGCAGGCCCTGCCCGCATTCTCGAAATCGCCTGCGGCACGGGCATCCTGACCGAGCGGCTTTGCGCTGCCCTGCCGGAAGCCACCGTGGTCGCCAGCGACATCAGCGAGGACATGCTGGCTTTCGCGCAAGCCAAGATCGGTGACAAGCCGGGCCTGACTTTCGGCCAGGCTGACGGCGGCGCGCTGCCCTATCCGGACGATGCCTTCGATGCCGTGATCTGCCAGTTCGGTGTCATGTTTTTTCCGGACAAGCCGCAGGCGATGGGCGAGGCCCTGCGCGTGCTGGCGCCGGGCGGTGTCCTGCTGTTCAACACCTGGGGGCCATTCGAGAGCAATCCGCTGATCAAGGTCGCCGTGGAGACGATCGACGGCTTTTTCGACACCGAGCCGCCGCAGTTCTACAAAGTGCCCTTCGGCTATCACGATGTCGCGGCGATCGAGCAATTGGTGTCCGGCGCCGGCTTCACGGACGTGGCCCACGAGCGCCTCGCCTTCGATGCCAACCCCAGCGCGGCGGATGCGGCGCACGGGTTGGTGCACGGCAACCCGACCCTGACCGAGCTGCAGGCACGCGGCACCGCCGATCCCGACACGGCAGAGGCGGCGGTCGCCAAGGCCATCGCGAGCGCGCTCGGCGATCCCGTGCAAGCCTCCATGGACGCCATCGTGTTCAGCGCCCGCAAGCCGGCCGCGTCATGAGCCGCTATCGCATCGCCGTCATTCCCGGAGACGGCATCGGCAAGGAAGTGGTGCCCGAAGGCATTCGCGTGCTCGACGCGGTGG
>CAZKTK010000196.1:0-6404 GCA_964555535.1 uncultured Rhodospirillaceae bacterium | reverse complement strand
GATCTTGCCTTCGAGCTCGGCAATGGGGCGTTCGAAATCGAGGAATGTATTCATGAGCGGATTCTAGCACAGTGGAGCCAGTTCATCCCACATTGGCGATCTGTTCGGCCTTTTCAACCAGGTTGCGCGCTTGTTTGATGGAGGCGATGTCGACCAGCCTGCCGTCGAGCGCCACCGCGCCCTTGCCGTCGGCAAGCGCCTGCTCCATGGCGGCCAGCACGCGGCGGGCCTGTTCGACCTCTTCCGCCGGCGGGCTGAAGACCTCGTTCCCAAGCGCGATCTGCGAGGGATGGATCGCCCATTTGCCTTCGCAGCCCAGCACGGCAGCGCGATTCGCCTGGGCGCGATAGCCGTCCGGATCGCTGAAATCGCCGAAGGGGCCGTCGATGGGGCGCAGGCCGTTGGCGCGTGCCGCCACCACCATGCGGCTCAAGGGATAGTGCCACATGTCGCCCCAATGGACCTCGCGGCCGCCATCCGCGTCAGGGTGGGTCAGCACGGCATAGTCCTTGTTGGGACCACCGACCGAGGTGGTGCGCGCCTTGGTCGAAGCGGCATAATCGGCGACGCCGAAGTGAAGCGATTCGTTGCGCGGGCTGGCGGCGGCGATCTCGTCGATATTGGCTATGCCGAGTGCGGTTTCGAGGATCATCTCGAAACCGATTCGCTTCTCTCGGCCTTTCGCCGTCTCGATCTGGGTCACCAGCATGTCGAGCGCATAGATATCGGCCGCCGTGCCGGCCTTGGGGATCATGATCAGATCCAGCGCCTCGCCTGCCTGTTCCACCACGTCGACCACGTCGCGATACATGTAATGGGTGTCGAGGCCGTTGATGCGCACGGACAGGGTCTTGTCGCCCCAATCGACATCGTTGATGGCTTCGATGACGTTCTTGCGCGCCTGCTCCTTGTCGGCCGGCGCCACGGCGTCTTCGAGATCGAGGAAAATCACGTCTACCGGGGCCTTGGCGGCCTTTTCGAAGAATTCCGTGCGGCTGCCGGGCACGGCAAGCTCGCTGCGGTTCAGGCGTGCCGGGGCGGGCTCCGGGACGGTAAAGCTCATGGCCTTGTCTCCGTTACGATTGGGCGAGGGGGTGATGGGTGTGGACCAGGGCGCGCAGGCGCTCGTCCAGCACGTGGGTATAGATTTGCGTGGTCGAGATGTCGGCATGGCCGAGCATGGCCTGGACGCTTCGCAGGTCGGCGCCGTGGGCCAGCAGGTGGCTGGCGAAGGCATGGCGCATGACGTGCGGCGATACCTTGGCCGGATCGATACCGGCTTCGAGCGCCAGGGCTTCCAGAAGCTGGGCGAAGCGCCGGCGTGTCAGGTGGCCGCTCTTGCCCCGCGAGGGGAAGAGCCAGGGCGAGGGGCGTCCGGCCGCCAAAAAGCGTTCGCGAACAATGAGAAAGGCGGCGATGGCTTCCGCCGCAGGCTCGCCGAGGGGGACTAGGCGCTCCTTGTCGCCCTTGCCGCGGACCAGCAGCATCGTCATGTCGCCTTCGAGGGCCGAGAGCGGCAGGCCGACGAGTTCGGACACGCGTAGGCCCGTGGCGTAAAGGCATTCCATCAAGGCCGTCAGCCTGAGTGCCTGGGGGCCTTCCTGGGCATGGGCGGTCTTGAGCAGGCGCTCGACCTCGTCTTCGCTCAGCAGCTTGGGCAAGGGGCGTCCGCGCACCGGCGCATCGAGTGCCGTCGCCGGGTCGTCCTCGCGGATGCCCTCCGACACCAGGAAAGCGAACAGCTGGCGCATGCTGGAGAGGCGCCTTGCCGCGGTTCGCGGCGACAGGCCGCGCTTGGCCAAATCGCTCATGTAACCGCGCAGATCGTCGCTGCCGGCGCGCGCCATACCTTGGCCAAACCTTGCCAGGTAGGCACGCAGGTCCTCGATATCCCGCCGATAGGCCGCGACGGTGTTGGCGGCGGAGCCGCGTTCGGCAATCAGCATTTCGAGAAAGGCTTCAACCAGATCGCCATCCGCGCTCACGGCGCGCCGCCGATCAAGGCCTCGAGTGCCAACGCTTCGGCCTCATCGCCGAGCCCGACAGCGCGCAGAGCACGAATCGTGGTGGCCAGGGTCAGGGAATCCGCGTCCGCAGGGCCCGCATCGCCCAAGGCAAGGATTGTCAACAGGACTGTCTCGCCGCGCCGCTTGGCGCGCGCCGCATCGCGCAGGGCATAGCGGATACCCACATTGGGAATCTCGGCAACCGTATGGGACGGCCCATCGAAGAACAGGGCCCAAGCGTCGTGGCCGATGCTGCGCCCGAGCGCATCGAGGATCATGAATATGCGTGTGGCCGATGCCATCCGCGAGGCCTCGTCGTGACTATCCGGCATATTGCGCCACCACTGCACGGCCATGCGCGAATCCCAGTTCCGCCCCATGCCGATACTCGCTGCGGCCAACATGGGCAGGGTCTCGTTCTGCTGAGCGCGGGCAGCGGGATCGTCCACGGCAGCCTGGGCCAGGCCGAGAAACCAGGCCACCGCCGCCTCGGTCCGGTTGTTGGCGAGCAGGGCACGCACGGCACTCGGCGCTATCCAAACGGTTGTCGGCGTCGGGGTCAGGGTGAGCAGGCTGATACCCACTGCACGCGCCAGGGGGGCGAAGCCGGGCCCGGTAGGGTCCGGCGTCCACAGTGCATCCAGCAGCATCGCCCGCTGATCGGGATCCAGCTGCTGGCGCACGGCCTGGAACAGAAGCGCCCGGCCCAGGCTCGGCTCGAGGTTACCGGCCACGATCCTGGCATCGCGCAGCTCGTCTTCACTGAAGCTTGCCAGACCGTAGAGAGCCGCCAGTTCCGTCGGCAGCAGGGCGCCCAGCGCCGCTGCCCGCTCGCCCGCTGCGAGCCGCATTTCGAGGGCCAGTTCGGCATGAAGCGCAAGAGCCCTCAGTGCCGGCGCGGAAGCCGTGTTCAATGTCTCTGCGTCGAGCGGCGCGTTACTGGCCAGGGTCATCGCCATGTCGAGACCGTTTTCCAGCATGGCCGCCGGCGTGTCGCCCTCGCCGAGCAGGACCGCGGCAAGGCTCAAACGCCCGGCATCGGCCGGGCGCGCCTGCTCGCGAGCCAGGGACAGGGAGAGGCGCGCCGTATCCGCCTCGCCGCTGCGATACTGGCAGAAGATCATGGATTGCAGCCAGACGGGATTGGCGGAGGCGCGGATCTCCGTGGCCGCGATAGTGCAGGCCTCATCGAGGTCGCCGCTCCAGAACAGCGCATCGGCCTGCTGTGCCCGTATTGCGGGCGATATGCCGCCGATCGGCACCAAATCCGCCATGCGGGCCGCATCCTCAGGTGCGCCGAGGCGAATCAATGCCGCCATGCGCGCCGCCAGGAAGTCGCCCTCGGCCGCGCCGGCCGGTGGCGCCGCCGCCGTCAGCAGGGCCCGCCGCGTCACGCCGCGCATGATGGGCGAAGGTGCAGCCGTCGGCAGGCGCTCGAGCAGGTCGATCACGCGCCCGGTATCGGCCCCTTGCCACAAATCCCCGCCCAGCCCACCGTCGCTGTCGCCAAGCAGTCCCACGGCCTCGACGCTGACCGCTTCCAGGCGACCGATGGAGACGCCTTCGAAGGTCTCGGGCTCCGCCGGCTCCGGCTCGGGCGGCAAATCCTCGGCAACCGGGTCCGGCAGCAACAGGCGGCGCGGTCCGGGCTCTTCCTCAACAATGGCCTCCGCCTCTGCCTCCGCTTCAGGCAGCATGGGCAACGGCGCCGGCTCTTCCTGGGCCACGGCGATGCCGGGCAGGATCAGCGTAAGGAAAAGGGCGGCCAGACGGGGGCTAACGGGGGAATCGGTCATCATCGATAGTCTTCTTGACCGCCACGGTCGGCGGCGGAATGTCCCAGGTAGCAAGAAACACGGTGCCACCGATGGCGCCGAGCAGAATCAACAGTCCGAAAAAGCGAAACAGAAAGCGCATCGCGCTCCGCTCTGGGAGGCCGGCATTGCCGCCGGTCAACACGGTTGGCACAGGGTTCGTCGGCTATGCTATAGTCGCGCCGACCTTCGATGGGGCGCATTCTACCGGCTCGCCTGGGGCGTTTCAACGCACTGCCGCCGCAGGGCACCCTGTTTCGAAGATCGCCTATGGCTGTGATGGACACCGCTGCAAATCCAAATACCCAAACGACGATCGTTCTGGTTGGCCTCATGGGGGCCGGCAAGAGCTCGGTCGGTCGTTGCCTGGCCGCGAGTCTCGGCCGCCCCTTCGTGGATGCCGACGCGGAGATCGAAGCAGAAGCCGGCCAGACCATAAGCGAGATCTTCGCAAGCCATGGCGAGGCCTATTTCCGCCGCCTCGAGCGTCGGGTGATCGGGCGGCTGCTGGCCGAACGGGGGCAGGTTCTTGCCACTGGCGGCGGCGCCTTCATGGATCCCGAAACGCGGGCCCTGATCGCGGCAGGGGCAGTGAGCGTTTGGCTGCGCGCCGAGATCGATATTCTCTTGGAACGTGTGATGCGGCGCGACAACCGGCCGCTGCTCAAGCAGGGCGATCCGCGCGATATCCTGAGCCGGCTGATCGAGGAGCGCTATCCGGTCTATGCCGAGGCGGATATTACGGTCGACAGCACGGACGGTCCGCATACGGTCGTCGTGGAGGATATCATTCGGGCCCTGGAGGAGGTGACGTGAGTTCGAGCGAAACCGTACGCGTGGCCTTGGGCGCGCGCGCCTACGATATTGTCATCGGCCCCGGCCTGGTCGAGGCGGCGGGGGAGCACATCGCGCCTTTGTTGAAGCGACAGCAGGCGGTGGTCGTCAGCGACGACACCGTCGCGCCGCTTTTCTTGGGTGCGGTCCGGGATTCCCTGCGCGCCGCCGGTGTCGACGTCGTTGACTTGCTGGTGCCCGCCGGCGAGCGCAGCAAGAGCTTCTCAGAGCTTGAAGACTTGCTCGACCGCATGCTTTCGGTGCCCATCGGGCGCGACAGCACGGTGCTGGCGCTCGGTGGCGGCGTGGTCGGCGACCTTGCCGGTTTCGCCGCCAGCATCGCCTTGCGCGGCATCGATTTCGTGCAGATCCCGACCACGTTGCTGGCCCAGGTGGACAGCTCGGTCGGCGGCAAGACGGCGATCGACACGCCGCACGGCAAGAATCTGGTCGGCACCTTCCATCAGCCGCGGCTGGTGCTCGCCGATACCGTCGTGCTCGACCGCCTGCCGCGTCGCCAGCTGCTTGCGGGCTATGCGGAGATGGTCAAGACGGCGCTGATCTGCGACGCCGAATTCTTCGCCTGGCTGGAAGAGAACTCGCCCGCCGTCCTCGGCGAGGGCGAAGCCGACGCTGTCGCCGCCGCGCGCCGCTACGCCGTTGCCAAGTGCTGCCGCATCAAGGCCGAGCACGTGGCAGCGGACGAACGCGAGGCGGGCAAGCGGGCGCTGCTCAATCTCGGTCACACCTTCGGTCACGCGCTGGAGGCGGAACTTGGCTATTCCGACCAGCTGCTGCATGGCGAGGCGGTGGCCATCGGCATGGTCATGGCTTACGAGATGTCAGCGCGGCAGGGCCTGTGCGACGTGGCCGATGTGGCGCGGGTGCGCGCGCATCTGGCGGCGGTTGGCCTGCCAACGGCGCCGCCGGCGCAGCATGCCTGGTCGGCGGAGGTGCTGCTTGGCCACATGGCGCACGACAAGAAGGTGCGGGACGGCAAGCCCGTCTTGATCTTGACCCGCGGCATCGGCGAGGCCTTCGTTCACCGCGATGCCGGTGCCGCAGATATTCTTCCGGTCCTGGAGGCGGCGGTCGCCGCATGAGCGCATCATGACCACCACTTTGGTGCTGACCCTGGCTGCCATTTTGGCGCTGCTGCTGGCATCTGCCTTCTTTTCCGGCTCGGAGACCGCGCTGACCGCGGCCTCGCGCTCGCGCCTCCATCATCTGGCGCAGCGGGGCAATGCCAAAGCGCTCCTGGTCGAGCGCCTGATCGCCCGGCGGGAGCGTATGATCGGTGCCATCCTGCTTGGCAACAATGCGGTCAATATTCTCGCTTCCGCTCTCGCCACCAGTCTGATGATCGGGGTTTTTGGCGAGGCTGGAGTGGCCTACGCCACCATCGCCATGACCGCGCTGATCTTCGTATTCGCCGAGGTGCTGCCCAAGACGGCCGCCATCCGCAATTCCGAGCGCATTGCGCTGGTTGTCGGTCCGATCCTGCGCCCGGTCGTTGCCGTGTTGGCGCCTGCCGTGGCAGCCGTCGAGATTGTGGTGGGTGCGATATTGCAGTGGACGGGCCGGCGCGAGGCGGGCAAGCGCCTGGTGCCGGTTGCCGACGAACTGCGCGGCCTGTTCGACCTGCATGCCCAGGAAGGCCGGGTGCGCAAGCATTACCGCGACATGCTGCGCAGTATTCTCGACCTGTCCGAGGTCGAGGTGGCGGAGATCATGACCCACCGCAAGGAGA
>CAZKTK010000195.1:0-6408 GCA_964555535.1 uncultured Rhodospirillaceae bacterium | reverse complement strand
CCTCCCTCGGCGTGCTCGGCATGCCGGGCATGACCGCCTATACGGGCCTGCTCAATATCGGCCAGCCAAAGGCGGGCGAGACCGTGGTGGTGGCGGGCGCCTCCGGCGCCGTCGGCAGCGTCGTCGGCCAGATCGCCAAGATCAAGGGCTGCCGCGCGGTCGGCATCGCCGGCGGCCCCGACAAATGCGCCTTCACCACCGGCGAGCTCGGCTTCGATGCCTGCATCGACCACCGCGCGCCCGACATGGCCGAACAACTCGCCGCTGCCTGCCCGGACGGCATCGACGTCTATTTCGAGAATGTCGGCGGGCCCGTGCTCGAAGCCGTCTTCCCGCTGATGAACATGTGGGGCCGCATGCCCGTCTGCGGCATGATCTCCCACTACAACGACACCGCGCCGCCCGCCGGCCCCAACATGCTGCCGAAAGCGATGATGCTGATCCTCACCCGGCGGCTGACGCTGCGCGGCTTCATCGTCAGCGACTATGGCGAGCAGCTCGGCGACTTCCTGCGCGATGTCGGTGGTTGGCTGGCGGAAGGCAAGATCCGCACCCGCGAGGATGTGCTCGACGGCCTCGACGCAGCACCGGAAGGCCTCATCGGCCTCCTCCAAGGCAAGAACTTCGGCAAGCTCGTGGTCAAGGTGTCGGAGCTGTAGCGGGGAGGTAAAGCGCCACCCGCGTCCGACTAACACACCCCGATGTAACTTGGCGCGGCCTAACGCAATTTTTCTGCACCTGCCATGACATCGGACAATGACAGGCGTGGTTCGAACGGGCTAGCAAGCCTCCAGCTGAGACGTCGTCGGTGCGATGCTCGGAAGGGAGGCTCCTATGAGACCGTCTGCCATTTTCTGTCTTGCTTTGCTTGGTGCTGCGTTGGTCACAGGCCCGCTCACGGTCGCCGTTGCGCAGGAGCTGGACCGCCGGGTCGAATACCGCGTCGAGGAGGTGGCCGGGGTTTTGGATACGGCGGAAGAGACCCTCGCTGGCGGCTATCCCGCGAATGCGCTGGACATTGTCGAGAGCGCCGACGCGCATTTTCAGGGGCTGTTCGCTTGCTGGTCAACGACACGGATGTCGGTGGCAGCTTCGGCGTTTTCTCGGAAGGCCAGTTTACAGACGACGCCGGCAAGGCCTGGACCACGTTCCAGTTCTCGCCCAACCCTGTAGCCGGCGATTCCGACCACGGCGGTGCCATCCATCAGGCATGGCTGCAGGCGGCGCGGGCCTTGCCGCCCGGCGAGCATCGGATCCGCTTCGAGCTCTGGTGCCAACTTGGGCAGTTCGAAAGCCGCGAGCCCCTGGCAGTCGGCGAGTTCGATCTCGCCGTCCAGGAAGGCCAGCGGGTCGCTGCGACCGGCAGCTTCCCCCGCGACTCCTATGGCGGCGGAGACGTCGACGCCGTATCGATGTCGCGTTCGGGTCGCTGTGTCATAGGCCCCCGATTGTAACGCGCCAAGCCTATTGGCGACTCTGCAGCACTCGGGTTGCTGAACGTTCTTGCATATTACTGGTATACCAGTAGAATACTTGGCGGGTTTTGGGCAATTCCACCCCTTTCCGAGGGTTTGATCATGTTGGCACCGCAGGAAGCCGTGACACAGGCACTTCGCACCATGGGTCTCGTCGACCAGGCGCAGGAGTCCCGCTTCGAGCCGCTCGCGGGCGGCGTCTCGTCCGATATCTGGCGCGTCGATACGCCGCGCGGACCGATCTGCGTAAAGCGGGCGCGGCCGCGCCTTGCCGTCGCGGCGGACTGGTGCGTGCCTGTCGCACGAAACGCGGTCGAGGCGGCCTGGTTCCGCACCGCCGGCACCATATTGCCCGATGCGGTGCCGCAGATCCTGGCCGAAGACCGCGACGCCGATATCTTCGCCATGAGCTATCTCGACCCCGCCAGCCATCCCACCTGGAAGAGCGGCCTGCTGGACGGCAGCACGAGTGCCGGGGTCGCGGCAGCGGTGGGCCGGCGCCTGGCGAGCCTGCACGCCGCCACGGCGAACCGGCCCGACCTGGCGGAGGCCTTCGCCAATGACGATCTCTTCGCGGCATTGCGCATCGACCCCTATCTGATCGCTGCCGCCAAGGCCCACCCGGACATTGCGGAGCGGCTGCAGGAGCTTGCGGGCATCACGTTATCGACACAGCGCGCGCTCATCCATGGCGATGTCAGCCCCAAGAACATTCTCGTCGGAGAGGCTGGCCCGGTCTTCCTCGATGCGGAATGCGCGGTCTATGGCGACCCCGCTTTCGACCTGGCCTTCTGTCTGACCCACCTCATGCTCAAGCCTCTGGCACAGCCACAGGCGATGGCGCTGCATCTCGCAAGCTATCGGTCGCTGGTCGATGCCTATCTCGACGGCGTGACCTGGGAGCCCGTGGGCGATCTCGCCGCCCGTGCCGCCGCTCTGTTGCCGGCCCTCATGCTGGCCCGCGTCGACGGCAAATCGCCCGTCGACTATCTCGCCACCGGGCAGCAGGCGGAGGTGCGTAACTTCGCGCGCGCCTGGCTGTTCGATCCGGCAAAGGAGCTTGACACCATCGCCGCCGCTTGGCGGACCCGGATTATGACGAAGGAGACTGTCTGATGCGTGATACGCAGATCGCCGCGCTGCGCGGCCGCGCCGTATGGGATTCCCGCGGCCGCCCGACAGTGGAGGCGGAGGTTCGCTTGAGCGGCGGCACGACGGGACGGGCGATCGCACCGGCCGGGGCCTCGTGCGGCTCCCAAGAAGCGCTGGAGCTGCGCGATGGCGGGCATATCCTCGGCGGGCTCGGTGTCGGCAAGGCCGTCGCCAACGTCAATGGCGAGATTGCGGCTGCCCTCATCGGGCGGGACGCGCGCAATCAGCGCGATATCGACCGCGCCCTCGTCGCGCTCGACGGCAGCGACCAGCTTGGCCGCATCGGCGGCAATGCCACCATCGCCGTCTCCATGGCCGTCCTGCAGGCTGCGGCAGCGGCATCCGGCCTGCCGCTCTACCAGTACCTCTCAAACGAGCGTGTCACGCGCTTGCCGCGTCCCGAAATCCAGATCTTCGGTGGCGGCGCCCATGCCGGGCGCCGTGTCGATGTGCAGGATTTTCTCGTGGTCTGCCCGGCAGCCGAGACGTTCGATGAGGCATTGGTCATGACTGCCGAAGTCTACCTTGCTGCCGGCGGGCTGATGGACGAAGCGGGCCAGCGTTTCGGCGTTGCCGACGAGGGCGGCTTCTGGCCCGCCTTCGACAGCAACCGGGCCGCGCTTGACACGCTGACCTGCGCCATCGCCAAGGCCGGCTACCGGCCGGGCTTCGATGTTGCCATCGCGCTCGACATTGCGGCCTCGGAGTTCTATCGCGACGGCGTCTACCACCTGGCGTGCGACGACAAGCGTCTGAGCCCCGAGCAGATGATCGACATGGTGGCGGATTGGATCGCCTGCTATCCGATCGTATCCGTTGAGGACCCCCTGGCGGAGGACGACAGCGAGGGGTTTGCCGCCTTCAGCGCCGCCGTGCCCGACTATGTGCAGGTCGTCGGCGACGACTTTCTCGTCACCGATGCCGACCGGATTGCCGCTGCCGCCAAGGCCGGTGCCGCCAATACGGCGCTTATCAAGCCCAACCAGGCGGGAACGGTCACGGCTGCGCGCGACGCGCTCGCGGCTGCCCATACGGCGGGCTGGGACAGCATCGTTTCGGCACGCTCCGGCGAAAGCGAGGACGTGACCATCATGCATCTCGCTGCCGGCTGGGGCGCGAGCCAGCTCAAGGTCGGCTCCATCACCCGCGCCGAGCGCACCGCCAAGTGGAACGAGGGCCTGCGTATCCAAGATGCGCTGACATATAACCTCGGCCGGGTGCCGGCCCTGTCGAGCCCGCGCTGGCTAACCCGGCCGGAGCCCCTGCGCGCTACCGGATAGACCGCGTTTGACAGGCGGGCCCGATGGCGCCAGCATCGCCGCCCATGGATGGCATCGACTATTATTACGCGGCCCATTCGGCCTTCGCCTATCTGGGCTCCGCGCACTTCATGGCGATCGCGCAAGCGGCTGGGCGGCCCATCGTGCACAAGCCCATGGACCTCAATCGGGTCATGGCCGCGGCGGGCTCGACGGCGTTTCGCGAGCGCACGCCCGCCCATCGTGCCTATTTCTTCCGTCGCGAGATCGACCGCTGGTCGGAACAGCGCGACGCCCCGGTCATGGATGGCCGCCCCACCCATCACGACAATGACTATACCCTGGCCAACAGCATGCTGATCGCCGGCGTGACGCAAGGCCTTAACGTCGATGCGCTGGCACATGCCATATTGCAGGCCCACTGGCGTGACGATGCGGATTTCGCCGATCGGGCCACGTTGGCGCGCCTCGCCCGCGACGTCGGCATCGATCCCGAGCCGCTGCTGCAGGCGGCGCTGACGCCCGAGATCGCAGCGCTCTATGAAGCCAATACGGCGGAAGCCATAGAGCGCTCGGTGTTCGGCTCGCCGACCTATGTCGTCGACGGCGACATGTTCTACGGCCAGGACCACCTGGAGATGGTGGAGCGGGCGCTCAAGGAGCCGTATCGGCGCTAGCCCCGCTCGTCGCCTTCCTCCCACTGCGGCCGGGCGTGCGTCATGATGGTCTCGACCGGGGAGTAATCCAGATAACCCAGGCGGCCGACCGGGCGCAGTTTGTCCCAGATCACCATGCCGTCCTCGATGACGCGGTCGTCGATGTGGATGCCGATGACCTCGCCGAAGACGACGCGGTTGTCGACCGGCGCGATCGAGGGCAGGCGCGTGGTCTGCACGTAGCGGCATTCGAGATGCACCGGGCTGCCGGCGACGCGTGGCGGCTTGACCATTTGCGAGGCCTCGGTCTGCAAACCGGCGAAAGCGAACTCGTCGACCTCGTGGGGCGCGGGCACCGAGGTCGCGTTCATGGCCTCGACCAGCTCGACCGTGACCATGTTGACCACGAACTCGCCTTGCGTTTCGACGTTATGGACCGTGTCCTTGACGCCGCCCTGCTCGTGATGGCCCGAAGCCGCGAACATGACATGCGGCGGCGTGTAGGAGAGCGCATTGAAAAACGAATAGGGTGCCAAATTCACGTTGCCGTCCACGTCCATCGACGAGATCCAGCCGATAGGCCGCGGCACCACCAGCGCGTTGAAAGGATTGTGCCGCATGCCATGCGGCTCACTCGGCTTGTAGAACATGTGTCGCTCCCAAAAGAAAACCCCTCCCGCCGGGCCGGCGGGAGGGGCCTGAAATGTTGGCTCAGTTGACCTCGAACAGGCCGGCTGCGCCCATGCCGCCACCGATGCACATGGTGACGACGACGTTCTTGGCGCCGCGGCGCTTGCCCTCGATCAGGGCGTGGCCGGTCAGCCGCGCACCCGACATGCCGAAGGGATGGCCGATGGCGATGGCGCCGCCATTGACGTTGAGGTTCTCATTTGGAATGCCGAGCTTGTCGCGGCTGTAGATGACCTGCACGGCGAAAGCCTCGTTCAGCTCCCAAAGATCGATGTCGTCCATGGTCAGGTTGTTGCGCTCCAACAGACGCGGCACGGCATAGATCGGGCCGATGCCCATCTCGTCGGGCTCCAGCGCGGCGACGGTAAAGCCGCGGAAAGTACCGAGGGGCTGCAGGCCCTTCTGCTCGGCAAGCTTGGCGTCCATGACCACGCAGGCCGAGGCGCCGTCCGACAGCTGGCTGGCATTGCCGGCGGTGATGTGGCCACCCTCGCCGATCACAGGATTGAGGCCGGCCAGGCCTTCCATGGTCGTGCTGGGGCGGTTGCCTTCGTCCTGCTCCAGGGTCACGGCCTGCTCGGAGGTCTCGCCGGTCTCCTTGTCGGTGACGATCTTGACGCTCGGAAGCGGCACGATCTCGTCGTCGAAGGCGCCGGCTTGCTGGCCGGCGGCGCAGCGCATCTGGCTTTGCAGGCCGTATTCATCCTGGGCCTCGCGGCTGACGCCGTAGCGGTTGGCGACCACTTCGGCGGTCTGGATCATGCTGTAGTAGATCTCGGGCTTGTTCTCGTCGAGCCACTCGCTGTGGGAATGGAACGAGTTCTGATGCTCGTTCTGCACCAGGCTGACGGAGTCGAGACCGCCGGCAACCATCACCGGCACGTTGTCGACAATCACGCGCTGGGCCGCCATGGCGATGGTCTGCAGGCCGGAGGAACAGAAGCGATTGACCGTGGCGCCGCTGGTGGTCACGGGCAGGCCCGCGCGGAGTGCTGCCTGGCGGGCGATATTGCCGCCCGTGGCGCCTTCCGGCATGGCGCAGCCGAGCAACACATCTTCGACCTCGCCGGGCTCGATGCCGGCGCGCTCCACCGCGTGCTTGATCACATGGCCGCCGAGCTCGGCGCCGTGGGTGTTGTTGAAAGCGCCGCGATAGGCCTTGCCGATCGGCGTACG
>CAZKTK010000194.1:0-6420 GCA_964555535.1 uncultured Rhodospirillaceae bacterium | reverse complement strand
GAACCACCGAGACACCGTCAGCACGCGCCCGCGCTGCCTGAGGTGACAACAATGACCATTGGGGAGGGATAGGATGAAAGTCGGCGACGCTTTGGTGAGCATGCTGCAGAAGGAAGGCGTAACGCAGTGTTTCTGCTATCCCTTCAGCCCGGTGATGGAGCCGATGTCGCGGGCGGGAATGCCCAGCATTGTTACGAGGCAGGAACGCGTCGCGGGCAATATGGCCGATGGCGTCTCGCGCTCGACCAATGGCCGGCAGATCGGCACCTTGACGGTGCAGGGAATGGCGGGATCCGAAAACGCCTTTGCCGGCATTGCCCATTCCTATACGGATTCGGTTCCCGTTCTCTTCCTTCCGGGTCATCCGGGCCTGCGCTATCTCGATACCCCGACGATATTCGACAGCGCCAGGAACTATGCGGCTACCGTTAAGATGTCGCAGAAACTGGTGGTGCCGGACCAATTGTCGAACTATGTGCGGCGTGCATTCACGGCCTTGCGCTCCGGTCGGCCAGGCCCGGTTATGCTCGAAGTGCCGGGCGACGTCTGCAATAGCGACTGGGATGGCGAGATCGATTACACGCCAGTGCCGCGCTTGCGGTCCGCCGCGGACCAGGGCGCGGTGGAGGAAGCCGCCGACCGTCTGCTGGCATCCGACCGGCCATTGATATGGGTCGGACACGGAGTTCATTTCGCCGAAGCGTACGAAGCCCTGCAAGATGTCGCGGAACTGCTCGGCGCACCTGTGAAGACGACCTTGCAGGGCAAGAGCGCGTTTCCGGAAACACACCCCTTGTCCGCGGGCATGGGCGGCCTTGCGGCAACGGCCATGGTGGTGGAGGAGCTCGACGCCTGCGATACCCTGCTTGCGGTCGGCACCAGCCTCAGCCACGCAGCCTTCACCCGCGTGGTTCCTGACGGCAAAACAATCATCCACGTCACAGTGGATGCCGGCGACATCAACAAGGATTACGGCGCGGCCACAGGTGTGATCGCGGACGCCAAGCTGTTTCTGGAGCAGTTGGCGGCGGAATTGCGCAAACGCGTCGGCGATGACGGGCTCGGCGAGAAGCGCGCCGCAGCCGAGGCACGGCTGGCGGCAACCCGCAAAGCCTGGCTGGCCGAATTCGAGCCTCTCTTCAGCGATGATTCGGAGCCGATCAACGGTTATCGCATGTTTCGTGAGCTATGGTCCGGACTGGACCCGGACAACACCATGATCACCCATGAATCCGGTGCCTCGCGCGATATTCAAAGCGTGTTCTATCAATCGACCACGCCACGCTCCTACCTCGGCTGGGGGCAATCCTCGCAGCTCGGTTTCTCGCTCGGCCTCGCCATGGGTGCCAAAATGGCCAACCCGGACAAGACCGTGGTCAATGTGATGGGCGACGGCTCGATCGGCATGACGGGCATGGATCTTGAGACGGCGGCACGCAACAACATTGGCACGCTGACGGTGATCAAGCACGATTCGATCTTCAGCGGCTATGACAAGAACATCCCCGAAACCGTAAAGCGCTTCGACGCTTCGACCCAACGGGGAGACTATGCGGCACTCGCACGCGCGCTCGGCTGCCATGCAGAGACCGTGACCAAACCGGCAGATATTCGTCCCGCGCTCGATCGGGCATTGAATGCCACGCGCGAAGGCCAGCCCGCCGTGCTCGACGTTATCACCGCCGAGACGCGCGAGCTGTCGCACAAGAAGATGCCTCCAGGGAGACCACGCGGATGAGCGATACCGATCTTTGTTATACACCGGCGACCGAGCTCGCCGGGCTGATCCGCGACAAGACACTGTCGCCCGTCGAGCTCATGAACGCGGTTCTCGCCCGCATCGATGCGCTCGAGCCGGAGATCAATGCCTTCGCCACATTGACGGCCGACGCCGCGATGGATGCGGCGCGCAAGGCCGAGGCGGATGTCGCCGACGGCGTGGCCTTGGGTCCGCTGCACGGCATCCCTGTCACAATCAAGGACCTCGTTGTCACCGAAGGCATCGCCACGGAGCGCGGCTCGTACAGTCACAAGGGCGTGGTACCGGATGTGGATGCGCCCTGCGTCACCCGGCTCAAGCAAGCCGGCGCCATCGTGCTCGGCAAGACGACGACATCCGAATTCGGCTGGAAGGGCGTGAGTCACAGCCCGCTTACCGGCATAACCTCGAACCCCTGGAAGAAGGGCTACAACGCAGGAGCATCGTCGGCCGGCGCGGGCGCCGGCGCGGCCGCAGGCTACGGCCCGCTGCACCAGGGCTCGGACGGCGCCGGGTCGATACGCATGCCGTCGCATTTCTCCGGCATCTTCGGCATCAAACCCACCTATGGCCGCGTGCCGAACTGGCCGGTACCGAACAACGATCAGTCCTCGCATATCGGCCCGATGACACGCACCGTGGCAGATTCCGCTCTCATGCTGGAGGTCATGTCCGGCCCGCATCCATGGGACCACACCTCGCTCGAGGCAGCCCCGGAAGCCTACCCCCTGCGGCTCGGCAACGGCGTCGCCAATCTCAAGGTCGCCTACAGCCCGGATCTCGGCCACGCGCGCGTCGATGACGAGATCGCCGAGTTGGTTTCAGCTGCGGTCGATGTGTTTGCGAGCGATCTCGGCTGCCGCGTCGAGGAAGTGGTGCCATCCTTCGGGCCCGATGGCCCTGAGCTCATCCGTTTTCTCTGGTCTGCTCACGAGCAATCCTTCGCGCCCCTGCTCGACGAATTCAGGGACCGTATGGATCCCGGCTTGCTGGCCTGCATGGAATTCGGCAGGGGCCATAGCCTGGAAGATTATCTCGACATGCGCCAGCGCAAGATCACCTATGTCGAGCAAGTCCACCGCGCCTTCGAGCAATGCGATCTGATGCTGACACCGGCGGTATCCGTGGCCGCTTTTCCGGCGGATCGCCTGCAACCGGAGCATTGGCCGCAACATCCCTGGGATTGGGTCAGCTGGGCCGAATTCTCCTATCCTTTCAATTTCAGTGGCAATCCGGCAGCGTCGGTGCCTTGCGGCTTTACCAAGGATGGTCTTCCCGTTGGCCTGCAAATCGTTGGTCCACGCTTCGCAGACCTCACCGTATTGCAGGCGGCCGCCGCTTTCGAAAAAGCGCGACCCTGGGCCGACAAGCGCCCGCCGGTTTGAAGGAGTCGATAGCATGGCCGTTCGTCAAATTGCGAAGATGGGGCACCCGATCTTGCGGCAAATCGCCGAGCCAATCGCAGATCCGACCAGTCCCGATATTGCTCAACTCGCCGAGGACATGCGCGAAACCTTGGCCCATATCGGCGCCAGCGGCATAGCCGCGCCACAGGTCTTCGTAAGCAAGCGCCTGGTCGTCTATCGAATGATTGCAGCCCGCATACCGGCAGGTTCCGGCATTGAGCCCGTGGACTGGACGGTATTGGTAAACCCAGAAATCACGCCGTTGACGGACGAGACATTTCCAGTCTGGGAGCGGTGCCTGTCGATTCCCGGCCTGCACGGCAAGGTTCCGCGATATCCAAGAATTTCCCTGATTTATCAAACACTTTCAGGCGAAAGCATGCAGGTGGATGCGCATGGCACCTGGGCTGCGCTGTTGCAGCACGAGTGCGATCATCTGGATGGGCGGCTTTATCCATCGCGCATGGACGATATGTCGTTGCTGAGCTTCGACGATGCGCCGGGCGCTCTGGCAGAGGATGCTGCCGGCCAACCCGACCAGGTCGACCCGCTCTTTCTCGATCTGGTGGAACGCTGGCCTAATCGTGAGCAGTGGTTGTCACAGGCGGCGGATTGATCAGTCGCCGCCTTCCATGACCGTCGCCAACAGCGACAATGCGGCCTGCGTGAAGGCCCACATGTTGGCCTGTCGATCGGCTTGGCCGGTCTCGAGCGTGACCACTTTCTCACGCGGGCCGGACACCGCAATGCAGGTATGACCCGGCGCGTCTCCATAGCGATTTCCGGTCGGCCCGGACGCACCCGTCTCCGCCAATCCCCAGGTACTGCCGAGATGCTCACGCATGGTCCGGGCAAGCCACATTGCGTATGGCTCGGATGCACTTCTCACACCATCGAGCGCCAGACCAGGGTCAGGAAGCAATGCGCCCCGCGCGGCCAGCGTATAGACGACGCCACCGCCGAGGTAATAGGACGAAGCACCTGGCACGGACAACAACGAAGCCGATATCAGGCCGCCGCCGGAGGATTCGCTGACAGCGACGGTTTCCTTCGCGGCAATCAGTCGCGCCGCGACTGGCGCGGCAAAGGTAGTCAGATCTGTCATGCACCACCCCTATCGGTTCTTGGGTGGGTGGTCAATCGTTCCCTCGCAACTGTGTCATGAAACGCGTCGCCGGGCCGTTGGCGGCCACCATGCTGGTCCAAGCCATGGTCGCGATGGCCGTAAGCGCCCTGCCGGTCTTGTCCCCCGTCCTTGCGGAAACTTATGGCCTGCAGTCCAGCCTTATCGGCATATACGCGTCTCTGGTTTTTGCGGGCGCCATATTCTGCACCGCGCTCGGCGGCACCCTGGTCAGCCGTATCGGCCCCATCCGCTGCAGCCAGGCAGCACTCCTTGTGGCGGGAGCTGCATTGGCGGCAAGCGCCAGTGGACCTATCATGGCGCTCCTCGTCTTCGGCGTCATGACCGGCATGGGGTACGGCCTGGCAACGCCGGCGGCCAGCCACATTCTGGCCCGCGTGACACCGCCGGAACGACGGGGCATCGTATTTTCCGCAAAACAAAGCGCTGTGCCGATCGGCGGCTTGTTCGCGGGCTTGCTCGCTCCCGTTCTGGCAACGGCCTTTGGCTGGCAAACGGCCATCATGGCACTCGCCGCTGTGGTCGCCGCAACTTCGCTTGTCATACTTCCCCTGCGGGCGACCCTCGATGACGATCGCGACACCACAGTCGCTGTATCATTGCGATCGCCCTTCACAGCCATTGCCAGCGCCGCCCGCGACCCGGCACTGCGCGGACTGACCGTGGCAACGTTTGCCTTTGCGGCGCTGCAATCGTCAATCTTCGCTGTCTTCAGCGCGTTTCTCGTCGAGCGCGGCGGTTTGGATTTGATCACCGCCGGCCAGGCGTTCGCAACCTTGCAAACCGCCGGCGTCCTGGCACGCCTGACCATGGGCTGGGTTAGCGATCACTGGGTATCTGCGCGCAAGCTCTTGGCCCTTGTGGGCATCGGCATGACGGTCGTCAGCATCCTCGTTGCACAGCTCACCCCGGATTGGCCGACGCTTGCCGTGTTCGCCATGTCGGCGCTCGTGGGGTTTGTCGCGGCGGGCTGGCCTGGTGTCTATCTCGCCGAAATCGTCCGCTCCGTCCCGGCTGAGCGCGTAAGTGTCGCTACCGGCGGTACGGTCGCCTTCAGCTTTCTCGGCGTCGTGGTAGGCCCGGCACTGTTCAGCACCATCGTTACTGTCTCGGGCAGTTACGGCTTGGCATTTGCCCTGTTCGGCCTGGTGACCGCGAGCGTTGGCATTTGGCTTTGGCGAGGAATGCGTTAGAGCTCGGGTGTCTCACCCCTGGTCAGGGTCTCTATCAGCAGCCTGTGACGCGGCAGCAGATCGGCCAGCGCAAAACGCTCCAGGATCGTCTGACGCGCGGCGGCACGCATGGCATCGAATTTCTCCGGTGCCGCCAAAGCGTCTTCGACACGCGAGGCAATCTCCTCCGGCGAGAAAAAATCCACAAGCAGTCCGTTTTCGCCGTCACGCAATACTTCCGTCACCGGCGGCGTATCGGAACCGATGATGAGGCATTCGCAGGCCATGGCCTCCAGCATCGACCAGGAGAGCACAAAAGGAACCGTCAAATAGACGTGAGCGCGTGAGACCCGCAAGACCTTGAGATACTCGTCATAGGGTAACCGACCAAGAAAATGGATACGCGCGCTGTCGATGGCAGATTCTTCAAGGAAATACTCGCGAAAGGTTTTTCCCTCCGGCAATCGGCGGCCATAGCTCACTTCGTCGCCTCCGGCCACGAGGATGTGAGCGTTCGGTCGACGCTCCAGGATCAGCCGGGCCGCGCGCAGGAATTGATGAATGCCGCGGTAAGGCTCGAGATTTCGCACCGCATAGGTCACGACCTCGTCGTCCTGGCTGAGCTCTCGCCCATCCGCCAATTGCCAGCGCGCCGTCGGGTCAGGGCCCAGCGCGTCGGTATCGATACCATCGTGCAGCACCGAAATCCTGGATTGGAAGAATGCCGGATATTGCGCCCGTTGCCATTGAGTCGGGCTTACTCCCCAGTCGGCACTTTCCAGGCTCACCAATTGAGCCGCGTTCCGACTGCGCACGCGCGCATTGTCGGCATCCGAGCTGAGGAACTCGGGATCGAAATTCACGTCGGCGCCATGAGCGTGGTAGAAGAATTCCGCGTAAATCAGCCGCGGCACGCCTGGATAGACATCGGCCACATAC
>CAZKTK010000193.1:0-6436 GCA_964555535.1 uncultured Rhodospirillaceae bacterium | reverse complement strand
CATATGGCCGAGGGGGATCTGGCGCTCGAGCTTGGCCTTGGTCTTGGCCGGGTCGTCGGCGCCCTCATACATGGCCTTGACCATGGGCGTGTCGATGAAGGTGGGGTGTACCGAATTGCAGCGGATGTTGTAGCCCTGGCGCGCGCAATATAGCGCGACGGACTTGGTGAGCAGCCGCACCGCGCCCTTCGACGCATTGTAGGCGGCGAGATTGTGCCCACCGATCAGCCCGGAGACGGACGAGATATTGACGATCGAGCCGCCCGCGCCTTCCTCGCGCGAGGTCTGCTTGATCGCCGCCACGCCGTATTTGCAGCCCAGGAAAACGCCATCGGAATTGATGGCCTGGGTGCGCTTCCAGTCCTCGAACGATGTCTCCTCGACATTGCCCATCTCGGCGATGCCGGCGCTGTTTACCAGCACGTCGAGGCGGCCGTGACGGGTCAGCGCCACTTCGATCACCGCCTGCCAGCCCGCCTCGTGGGTGACGTCGTGCTCGAGGAACAGGGTATCGCCGCCGATCTCCTCCGCGGCCGCATGGCCCACCTCGGCCTGAATGTCGGTGATGACCACCCGCGCGCCCTCGCCGACCATGCGCTCCGCCGAGCGTCTGCCGATGCCTGACGCCCCGCCCGTGATCAACGCCACCTTGCCGTCCAACCGTGCCATGCCGGCCTCCTTCGTAATCCGGGCGCCACGATACGCGCCCGCGCCGCAAGCGACAACCGAGGCCGCGGGGTATCGTGCTCGTTCGCGCAGGGGAATTCGGTTTCTATTGCCTCATGCCGCGCCCGCTGAGGATATCGAGGCGCGCAGGAAGCACCTTGTGTCGATGGTAAGCGGTGGCATATCCGCCAGGTCGTGTTCGGTGTCCGGGCCGGCGGTGAGCGGGCGTTGCTCGTCGCGGCGATCGGCGAAGCGCGGGATGAAGGCGATGTGCAGCAGATTCGTTGCCCCCGGCGTGCCGAAGGGGACGCCGGCGATGATAACCAGCTTGCTGCCTTCTTCCGCATAGCCGCGGAAATGCGCGGCACGGCAGGCGCGCTCGACCATGTCGTCGAAGTCGCGGGCATCGTCGCCGCGGATGCAGCGCAGGCCCCAGCCGAGGGCGAGCCTGCGCGCCATGCCGAGGCGCGGGGTCAGCACCAGGATGGGCATTTGCGGGCGCTCGCGGGCGGCCCGGAAGGCGGTGGCGCCGGACTGGGTATAGGTGGCGATGGCCGTGGCACCGATGGTCTGGGCGACCTGGGTCGCGGCAGCGCTGATGGCATCCGCGGCCGTGGCCGACGGCGCGGTATGAGCCGCTTCGAGGAATTGGCGGTGCAGGGGATCGTGCTCCACCCGGTCGATGATGCGATGCATCATGTCCACGGTTTCCGCCGGATAGTCGCCGACCGCGGTCTCGGCTGAGAGCATGAGCGCATCGCCGCCGTCGTAGACGGCCGTCGCCACGTCCGAGGCTTCGGCGCGGGTGGGCGCCGGCGCGCGAATCATGGATTCGAGCATCTGTGTCGCCACCACCACGGGCTTGCCGGCATCGCGGGCCGCGCGCACGATCTGTTTCTGTACCGCGGGCACGGCCTCGGGCGCGAGCTCAACGCCGAGATCGCCGCGGGCGACCATGATGCCGTCGGCAAGTTCGAGAATCTCGTCGAAACGCTCCACCGCCGAGGGCTTCTCGATCTTGGCCATGATGGCAACATCCTTGCCCGCAAGCTTGCGCGCCTCGGCCACATCCTCCGGGCGCTGCACGAAGCTCAGCGCCAGCCAGTCAACACCGAGATTGACGGCAAAAGCGAGATCCCGCCGATCCTTGTCGGTAAGCGCCTTGAGAGGCAGCACCGCACCCGGCAGATTGACCCCCTTGTGGTCTGACAGCACACCGCCGGTCACGACCTCCGTCTCGGCGAAATCGCCGCCGCATTCCGTGACGCGCAGACGGATGCGGCCATCGTCGAGCAGGATGTCCATGCCAACATCCAGGGCGCCGAACACCGCCTTGTGGGGCAGCGGCACGCGGCTCGGGTCGCCCTTGGCGCGGGCCTGGTCGAGGCGGAAGGTCTGACCCGGCCGCAGGGTCACCGAGCCGTCGGCGAACTTGCCGATACGCAGCTTGGGGCCTTGCAGATCCGCCACCACGGCGATGGGATGCAGGGCCGTCTCCTCGACCTCGCGGATGATGTCGTAGAGCGCCTGGATCTCGGAGTGGCTGCCATGGCTGAAATTGAGGCGAAAGGCATCGGCGCCTGCGCGATAGAGCGCGTCGATGCCCTCGCGGTCGGCACTGGCCGGGCCCAGGGTGGCGAGAATCTTGGCTCTTCGTGTGCGCCGTCGCATGGTTAGCCAGCTCCCGATATCAGGATTGCGCGGAAATCGTTGACGTTGGTCAGGGTTGGCCCAGGCACGACCAAGTCATCGATGGCGGAAAAGAATCCGTAGGCGTCGTTGTTGGCGAGATGGGCGCGGGCGTCGATGCCGGCGGCGCTGGCGCGCGCCAGGGTGTCGGGGCCGCAGATCGCGCCGGCATTGTCCTCGCTGCCGTCGATGCCGTCCGTGTCGCAGGCGATGGCGTGCACGCCGTCATGGCCGTCGAGATCGATGGCGAGCGAAAGCAGGAACTCGCTGTTGCGCCCACCGCGGCCGTCGCCTTTCATGGTTACCGTGGTCTCGCCGCCCGATATCAAGGCGCATGGCGCGCCCGCGGGCTGGCCGTGGCGCGCCACCTGGCGGGCGATGGCGGCATGCACCAGGCCCACATCGCGGGCTTCGCCTTCGATGCGGTCGCTCAATATCACCGGGCGATAGCCGGCCGCCTCCGCAACCCGCGCCGCCGCTTCCAACGCCGCCTGGGGCGTGGCGACGGTGATGGCCTTCGACCGCGCGAGCCGTGCATCGCCGGGGTCCGGGGTCTCCTCCGCCGCCGCTTCGAGATGCGCCGCGACCGCAGGCGGCGGCGTGATGCCGTATTCCGCGAGCTTGGCCCGGGCATCGGCAAAACTGGTCGGATCGGCCACCGTGGGCCCGGAGGCGATGACCGCAGGGTCGTCACCCGGCACATCCGAGATCATCAGGGTCAGCACCTCGGCCGGCCAGGCCGCCATGGCCAGGCGCCCGCCCTTGATGGCGGACATATGCTTACGCACGCAATTGATCTCGGAAATGGTGGCGCCGCAGCGCAGCAGCTCGCCCGTCACGGCCTGCTTGTCGGCAAGGGTCAGCCCCGGCGCGGGCTGGGTCAACAGGGCGGAGCCGCCGCCGGATATCAGGCACAGCACGCGGTCGCCCTCGCCGAGCCCCCCGACCAGATCGAGGATCTCCTGCGCCGGCGCCAGCCCTGCCGCGTCCGGCACCGGATGGGCGGCCTCGACCACGCGGATCCGATCCGTCGCGACGCCATGGCCGTAGCGGGTGATGACCAGGCCTTCCAGCGGCGGGCCGGTCCAGGCGTCCTCGACCGCGCGTGCCATGGCGGCTGCGCCCTTGCCGGCGCCGACGACGACCATGCGCCCATCACCCGCCGGCGGCAAGTGCGGCGGCACGCAATGGGACGGCAACGCGCTCGTCACGGCAGCATCGAACATGGCCCGCAGCACCTCGCGCGGCGTCTCCGGCATAGTGTGTCCTCCCTGGTTCTGGCTTAACCTAACCTTGCGCTTGGGGCTGCGCCAGTGTGCTGTCGGGCATTGGCCGGCTGATGGCGATACCGGCGAGGATGACCGCCCCGCCGAGCGCCTGCAACGGCGTTACCGCCTCGTTCAGCACCGCCCAGGCAATGAGCGCCGCGAATAGGGGTTCGCTGAGCAGCGCCACTGCCGAGAACGAGGCCGGCAGACGGATCACCGCCTTGGCGACCAGGCCCTGGCCCAAGGCGTGGCTCACCAGAGCGAGCGCCAGCAGCACGACCCAGCCATTGATCGAGCCGGGCAACCAGGCCTCGCCCACCACGGCGTTGACCATAGCGAGGGTCGCCACGCTGACGAGACCGGACCAGGCCATGACCGCAGCCGCGCTGAGGCGTTCGCGCAGGCGTTTCACGACGATCAGATAGCCCGAGAAGAACATCGCCGTAATCAGGCCCATGAGGTCGCCGAAGAGGTGGCTTGGATCGGTGCTCAAGGAGGAGCCGGCCAGCATCACGGCACCCACGATGCCGAGTACGAGGCCCGCAAAGAAGCGGCGGCTGATCCTCTCGCCCAGCCAAAGCCAGGCGGCAAGGGTCACGAATATCGGCGTCGAGGTGGCGAACAGCGAAGCGTTGGCGACCGAGGTGTGGGTGATCGACAAATGCCAGAAGGCGAGGTCGCCGGCAAAGAACAGCCCGGCGAGGATCACGCCCAGCCAATCCCCCCGCGTTGCCGGCCGCGCCCGCCCGTCATTGCCGCCCATGGCGACGAAGAGGAACAGCACCGGCAATGCCAGGGCCACGCGATAGACGGCGGTAGCCACAGGTCCGATCTCGCTCAGCCGCACGAAGGTGGGGGAGAAGGCGATGACGAAGGTTCCTGCCAGAAGCAGGATGATGGCAAGGCGCAGACTCATGGCGGCGTTATAGCACCGGCCGAGGGCACATAACCGCCACTTTACGCATGTGCAGCCCGTGCCATAAGTCGATGTTGAGAAAGTGACATATCCCCGACACAAACGGGGACAGTTTTATAAAACTGTCCCCTCCGGATTTGCTGGACTTGGTCAGTTGGCAAGCATCGACTCAAGGCGCTTCCAACGCAATCTTTTGATCATATCGAAAGCACTCAAGACAATTCCGCCACGGCTGCGTTGCGCCTATAGTGGCGGAACCATGCGCGCGCCCGATTCCTCGGCCTATGAGATCGTGCACCCCGGGGGCCGGCCCGAGGTGCTGCTGCTGTGCGACCATGCCAGCAATCGCATTCCCGACGAACTCGGCGGGCTGGGCCTGGCGCCATCGGTCCTGGCGGATCACATCGCCTACGATATTGGCGCTGCCGACCTTACCCGCGCGCTATCGGACCGTCTCGATGCGCCGGCGATCCTGTCGCGCTTCTCGCGCCTGCTGATCGATCCCAACCGCGAGCTCGGACACGACTATTCAATGCCCGCCGTCAGCGACGGCGTCCGCGTGCCCGGCAATCAGGATCTCGACGAGGCCGAAGTGGCGCGGCGCATCGCCACCTTTTACGAGCCGTATCATGCGGCCATCGGCGAACGCATCGCCATGGCCAAGCGAAGCTGCTCGCCGGTGCTGGTTTCGATCCACAGCTTCACGCCCGACATGGAGGGCTTCAGCCGGCCCTGGCATGCTGCGGTCCTCCATGACGACGACGTGCGCCTGGCCAACCCGGTCCTCGCCGAGTTCGAACGCCACGCTGAGCTCGTGGTCGGCGACAACGAGCCCTACACGGGCTACAGCGACCTCACCTTCACCGTGCCCCACCATGCCGGCCGCCACGACCTGATGAGCGTGGTCTTCGAGGTGCGCCAGGATCTGTTGGAGACCGCGATCGCCATCGACAGCTGGGCCGCAGTGCTCGACGACGTGCTGGCTGCGCCCCTGGCCGCGATCGGCGCTAGCCGGCCAACGTCATGAGCGGCCCGTCCTTCACCCTCGGGGTCGAGGAGGAATATTATCTGATCGACCGTGAGAGCCGCGACCTCGTGCCGGAAGTGCCCGAAGGCCTGGTTGCCGAATGCGAAAAGCGCATGCCGGCGCAGGTGACACCGGAATCCCTGCAAACCCAGATCGAGGTCGGCACGCGCGTCTGCCGCCATGTCGGCGAGGTGCGGGACGAGCTGGTACGCCTGCGCGGCGGCATCGCCGCGGTGGCGAACGCCTACGGCCTCGGCATCATCGCCGCCTCCAGCCACCCCTTCGGCAGCTGGCACGGGCAGCGTCCGACGGCGAAAGAGCGCTACGCCGACATCAACCGTGAATACGGCGCGCCGGCCAGGCGCCTGCCGATATGCGGCATGCATGTGCATGTGGGGATTGACGACGACGACCTGCGCATCGACCTGATGAACCAGGTTTCCTATTTCCTGCCCCACCTGTTGGCGCTGACCACGTCGTCGCCGTTCTGGGAGGGGGAGGAGACCGGCCTCAAGTCCTATCGCTTAAGCGTCTGGGACGGGCTGCCGCGCACGGGCCTGCCGCCGCAGATCGCCAGCTGGCACGAGTATGAGCGGATGATCGACCAGCTCGTCGCCGCCGGGGCCATCGACGACGGCAGCAAGCTGTGGTGGGACGTGCGACCGAGCGCCCGCTTCCCGACCCTCGAATCCCGCATCTACGATCTCTGCACCCGGCTCGAGGATGCGGTCTGCGTGGCGGCGCTGACCCAGTGCATCTTCCGCATGTTGTGGCGCTTGCGGCGCGGCAATCAGCGCTTCCGCATCTATCCCACCGCAATGATCGCGGAGAACCGCTGGCGGGCCATGCGCTATGGCCTCGACGAAGGCC
>CAZKTK010000192.1:5211-6443 GCA_964555535.1 uncultured Rhodospirillaceae bacterium | reverse complement strand
GGTGGCTTTTCGGGCAGGAGCGGCGCGCCGGGCGATGTGTGGCATCGGCCAAGCGTCGCGACGCATCCGAAAAGCCTCATTGGGCCACCGCAGGCCGGCCTTCGCGGCGCCCTGGCGTCGTTGCGCGTCTTGCCCGATGTCCCCGCATCGCGCGGCGACACGCGCCTAGCCAGGACGGCGCTGAGACCGGTCAAACCGGTTCCATCTCATCCTGAAGGGCTCTAAACTCTCGTATGGATTGGGACAAGCTTCGCATATTTCACGTTGTTGCCGGCGCCGGCAGCTTTACGCATGCGGGCGACTCGCTCGATCTCAGCCAATCGGCAGTGAGCCGACAAATTCGCGGGCTTGAGGATTCCCTCAAGGTGCCCCTGTTCCACCGCCATGCGCGCGGGCTCATCCTCACCGAGCAGGGCGAGTTGCTCTACAAGACCACCAGCGAGGTCTTCGCCAAGCTGTCCGCGGCCGAGACACTGCTCAGCGAAAGCAAGGAGCGCCCGCAAGGCCTGCTGCGCATCAATACCACCGTCGGCTTCGGCTCCATGTGGCTGACCGGTGTGATCAGCGAGTTTCTCGACAATTTCCCCGACATCGCTGTGGCGCTGCTGGTGGGCGATGAAGAGCTGGATCTTTCCATGCGCGAAGCCGAAGTGGCCATCCGCATGGCCCCGCCGCGCCAGCCCGACCTGATTCAACGCCACCTGTTCCAGGGCCGCTTCGGCGTTTTCGCCGTAGCCGATTATCTAAACCGTTACGGCACACCCCATAGCCTGGAGGAGCTTACCAAGCACCGCGTCATCACGTATGGCGACCGGGTGTCGATACCCTTCCTCCACATCAACTGGCTGGCCGATGCCTTGCGCGAGATCGACCCGGAATTCCAGCCGGCGTTCACCGTCAACAACATCTACGGCATCCTGCGCGCTGTAGAGACGGGCATCGGCGTAGCCTTGCTGCCTGCCTTCATCGGAGGGCAGAACCCGCAAATGGTCCGCATCCTGCCTGAGGCCGAGCCACCGGCCGCGGAAGGCTATTTCGTCTACCCGGAAGAGCTCAGGCAATCCCAGCGCGTGATGGTGTTCCGCGATTTCCTGCTCAGGAAACTGGCCGAAGCGCCACTCTGACGCGCTTGCATCCCGGCCCGTCGGTCAGCGAAAAAATGTGAGGGGAAGGCGCGCAGGCGGCGGCCCCGCGGGGGGGGGGGGGGGGCCCGGCCCCCCGCACAAGATGGG
>CAZKTK010000192.1:0-5201 GCA_964555535.1 uncultured Rhodospirillaceae bacterium | reverse complement strand
CCCCCGCGCGCCCCCCCCCCCCCCCCCCCCCCGCGGGGGGGCGGGGCCCCCCCCCACAGGCCCGCCGCACAAGAGGGTCGTTCGGAGTCGTAGCAACCAACTTGCTTGCGCCTTACCCGAATATATGGGTAATCCCGGCGCAGATTTAAAGAGAAATCCGACAAGAATCGTCAAGTTTTTGTGACAATTGTGGAGGAACGAGTCACAAAACC
Source organism: uncultured Rhodospirillaceae bacterium (assembly GCA_964555535.1). Classification (GTDB taxonomy): domain Bacteria; phylum Pseudomonadota; class Alphaproteobacteria; order UBA7887; family UBA7887; genus UBA7887. Next base: position 4,989 of record CAZKTK010000192.1, on the reverse strand, counting down.
TTTAAGAGGCAGGACAGGTCCTTCATTGCGGCCAAGGGGATTGCCCCAGTCGCCCGCTGGTGCATCGCCAGCGCCTCGCCGCCGTGGCTTCCGCCCGAAAATCCGATTACACGCATCCCCGCGGCCTGTGCGGCCTCGATTCCGGGCAGACTGTCCTCGATCACGATACAGCTCTCCGGGCGTGCCGCCATGCGCCGCGCCGCGTGGAGAAAGAGGTCGGGATGCGGCTTTCCCCGCGCCACCTCGCTGGCACTGAAGGTGTTTCCAGCGAAATAGCGGTCGAGACCTGTCAGGGAAAGCGACAAGGCGATCTTCTCCGGCGCTCCGCTCGAGGCCACGCAGACAAGCACGGTTACCGCTTCCAGCGCCTCGGCTACTCCCGCAACGGGCTGCAAATCGCGGCGAAAGGCGGCAAAGGTCAGCGCCTGCACCCGGTCAAGAAATTCGTCGGGCAATGGCCGGCCAAGCTCGGCCTCTGCCAGAGCCACGACGGAAGCCATGCTGCGCCCCACATAGCGCGCCATGACATCTTCTAGGCTCAATTCCAGCCCGGCCTCGGCCAATGCCGTGACCAGGATCCGGTTGGCGATCGGCTCGCTGTCGACGAGAACCCCGTCGCAATCGAATATGAGCAGTTCCGGACGCACGTCGGCTACATGAACAGGCGGCGGTCCTGGGGCATGTCCGCATAGAGGTGTCCGACGAACGCCTCATAGCCGTTGTAGCGCTTGGTGGCGACCCTTTCGCCGCTGCCCAGTTCGCGCTCGCTCGCCTGGCTCCAGCGCGGATGGGAGAATTCCGGATTGACGTTGGCCCAGAAGCCGTACTCCGTGGGTCCGATGTCCTCCCAGAAGGTCTTGGGGCGCTCGGCGGCAAAGGTGAAGCGAACGATCGACTTGATATGCTTGAAACCATACTTCCAGGGCACCGCCAGGCGCAGCGGCGAGCCGAACTGCCGCGCCATCGGCCGGCCATAGGCACCGGTCACGATCAGCGCCAGGTCGTTGGTCGCTTCGGCCAAGGTCAAAGCCTCGGTATAGGGCCAGGGAAAGTGACCCTGCCGCTGATTGCGAGCCACGTCAGGATCGAAAAAGGTCTGCATGACCAGGAACTTGGCGGCCGACGAGGGCCGCGCGAACTCGACGAGTTTCGCTAACGGGAAGCCGGTCCAGGGGATTGTCATGGCCCAGGCCTCCACGCAACGGTGGCGGGTCACCCTCTCCTCCAGCGGCATGCGCCGGATCAGGTCTTCGGCCTCGATGCGGATCTCGTTTTCCACCAGCCCATCGATGGTCACTTCCCACGGCTTGATAGGCAGTTCCTGTGCCGCCTTCCAAATGTTCTTGTGGGAGCCGAACTCATAGAAATTGTTGTAGGTGCCGGCCGTTGCCTTGTCCGTCACGGGCAGGGATACCGAAAGCGCCTCGTTGCGCGGAGCGGGATAGAGGTCGGCCGTCGGGCGCTCTTCCTCCGCCGCAAGACGACCGAATGGCACCGCCGCCAACACGCTGCCGGCGGCCAGCCCCTTGGCAAGCTGGCGTCGGTCCAGGTACAGCGCTTCAGGTGTCACCGCGCGTTCCGGCAACGCCCAGCCACGGCGGCTCTTGATCAGCATGGCTCCGTCTCCACTCGTTTCGTCCCGCGCTACATGGCGCATGGCAGCGGTTCTCGCAAGCACCGCTCACCGGAACTTGAGCGCTCAGGCGGTTCGCAGCCAGACGGCCGTGTCGTGGAAGACCGCACCGCCGTTGGGCGGGCCGGCGTCCGCCGCGGTCAGGGCATTGATCCCGAGACCGCCTTCGAAAGCACCGTTGGGCCAGATGCTCTCGACCACCACGACGCCCGGCTGAAGCCCATCGAAGAGCTTGGCATGGACCGAGATCTCGCCGCGATCATTGCCCATTTGCAGGAGGCATCCATCCTCAGCGCCGAGCCGGCCGGCATCGTCCGGGTGAAGCAGAGCACGCGGGCGTTCTTCCTTTTTCTGGCCCGTCGGCGTCTCCGTGAAGCTCGAGTTCAGGTAGTTGTGGGCAGGCGCGGTCACCAGACGGAAGGGGTGACGCTCGTCCGGCAGGTCGATGACATCCATGTGATCGGGCATGTCCGGCATGCTTTCATGGTCCGGCCCCACCCGCGACCAATCGGGCGCAAAGTGAAACTTGCCGTCGGGCGTCGGGAAGCCATCGAGAAAATGAGACGTCGCGAAGTCGGGCTGACAGTCTATCCAATGGCTTTCCTGCAACGCAGACAAGGTGCCCCAGCCGGAGGACTGCAGGGTGGCGTCGATGATCTCGTTGGCGGACATGGTGAAGCCCGGATGCTCGGCACCCAGACGCCCGGCGAGCGCGCAAATCACGTCGTGGTTGGAACGCGTCTCGGCCAGCGGCTCGATCACCTGCGGCCCGAGAACGATGTGCTGGTGGCCACCGCCCTGATAGATGTCGTCATGCTCGAGGAACATCGTCGCCGGCAACACCAAATCGGCATGGGCCGCGGTCTCGGTCATGAACTGCTCGTGCACGCAGAGAAACAGGTCGTCGCGGGCGAGGCCCTCATTGACCAGTGCCGACTCGGGCGCCACCACGGCCGGATTGGTGTTCTGTACCAGCATGGCGGTGATCGGCGGGCCGTCGCCGAGATCCCGGCGATCGCCGGTGAGCACCGGACCGATACGCGACATATCAAGCACGCGCACATTGCGATCCCGCGCATCCAGGCCTTCGATCAGCGTCTTGTCCCAATGGTAGATGTCGCGATTGTTGAAGAACGCGCCGCCGCCCTCATGCCGCCAGGCGCCGGTCACCGTGGCCAGCGACATCGCCGCGTGCATGTTGGCGGCACCGTTGCGTGAGCGCGTGAAGCCGTAGCCAAGGCGGATATAGCTGCGTTCGGTGCGCCCGTAGAGGCCGGCGAATTCCTCGATGGCAGTCTCGTCGAGCCCAGTGATTTTCGACGCCCAAGCCGGGTCCCGCGTGCTTAGATGCTGATGCAAGCGTTCCGGGCAATCCGCATGTTGCGCCATGTAGTCGTGATCCGCATAGCCATCGCGGAACAGCACGTGCATCACGGCACAGGCCAAGGCTCCATCCGTGCCGGGGCGCAAGGGGAGGTGCATGTCCGCAACGGCGGCAGAGCGCGTGCGATAGGGATCGATCACCACGAGTTTGGCGCCGCGCGCCTTGCGGGCCTTCTGGATGTGCGTCATGACATTGACCTGGGTCGAGGCGGGATTGCCGCCCCACATGACGATCAGGTCCGATTGCGCCATCTCCCGCGGGTCGGGCCCGAGCATCCGCCCGGCCCCGGCCTCCCAGCCGGCAGCCGCCAGGGTGTTGCAGATGGTGCCGTGTTGGCCGGAATAGTTCATCACATGGCGCAAGCGGTTGATGCCGTCGCGCTGAAGCAGGCCCATGGTTCCGGCGTAGAAATAGGGCCACACAGTCTCGGCCCCATAGCGCTGCGTCGCCTTGACGAAAGCCTCCGCCAGCTCGTCGAGAGCGTCGTCCCAGGCAATCGGCTGAAAGCTGCCGTCCGCCGCCCTGCGCAAAGGCTCGGTCAGGCGATCGGGATGATGCACGCGCTCGGCATACCGCGCGACCTTGGCGCAAACCACGCCCGCCGTGTAGCTGTTGCCGCGCGCGCCGTGGACGCGGCCGATCGTGGCGCCGTCGAGACGCTCCACCTCCAGCGCGCAGGTGCTCGGGCAATCGTGGGGACAGGCCGAAAATGCGATATCGCTGCGGGCGTCGCTATCCATGGCGCGGCTCCGTTAGGTGATGGCTTCCACTGCACGGCGAATGCGCGCGCAGGCCTCTACCAGAATTTCATCCGAGGTGGCGTAGGAGATGCGGAAATGCGGATCGAGCCCGAAGGCCGTGCCGTGCACCACGGCAACACCGACGCTCTCCAGCAGATAGGTGGCGAAGCCTTCGCTGTCCTCGATCACCGTACCGTCCGGGGTCTTGCGGCCGATCACCCCGGCGCAGCTGGGATAGACATAGAAGGCGCCCTCCGGCGTCAGGCAGGACAGCCCGGAAACCTCGTTGAGCGCCGCGACGACATTGTCGCGCCGCACCTTGAAGGCCGCGTTGCGCGCCGCCAGAAAGCCCTGATCGCCGTTGAGCGCCGCCACCGCCGCCGCCTGGCTGATCGAGGTCGGATTCGACGTGCTCTGCGACTGGATCTTGCCCATGGCCTTGATCAGCTCGACGGGCCCGCCGGCATAGCCGATGCGCCAGCCCGTCATGGCAAAGGCCTTGGAAACGCCATTGACCGTCAGCGTGCGCTCGTAAAGCGCCGGCTCCAGCTCGGCCAGGGTGTGGAAAGCGAAATCGTCATAGACGATCTTCTCGTAGATATCGTCGACCATCACCCAGACGTGGGGGTGACGCATCAACACATCGGCCACCGCCCTGAGTTCTTCGCGGCTATAGGCTGCGCCGGACGGGTTCGACGGCGAGTTCAGGATCAGCCACTTGCTGCGAGGCGTTATCGCGGCTTCCAAATCTTCAGGCCGCATGCGGAAGCCGGTCTCGGCGCTCGAAGGCACGATGACGGGCGTGCCGCCCGCCAGCAGGGCGATATCGGGATAGGACACCCAATAGGGTGCCGGGATGATGACTTCATCACCCTCCTCCACCGTTGCCAGCAGCGCATTGAACAGCACCTGCTTGCCGCCAACGCCGATATTGATCTGCGCCGGTTCGTAGTCGAGGCCGTTGTCGCGCTTGAACTTGGCGCAAACGGCCTCTTTGAGCTCGGGCGTGCCGTCAACCGCCGTGTACTTGGTATCGCCCGCCCGAATGGCGGCGATCGCCGCCTCCTTGATGTGATCGGGCGTGTCGAAATCAGGCTCGCCCGCACCCAGCCCGATGACGTCATGGCCGGCAGCCTTGAGCTCGCGGGCGCGGCCCGTCACGGCCATGGTGGGAGACGGCTTGATACGGCTCAGTCGTTCGGCGAGAAAGCCCATGCGGCAGGGTCCTTGGC
>CAZKTK010000191.1:0-6463 GCA_964555535.1 uncultured Rhodospirillaceae bacterium | reverse complement strand
ATTCCCATGTCACGCGGAGACAGGCGATGAGCGATATCGCGACCGACGCCGAGGCACCGTCCCCGGCTACGCCCAACACACTCGACGCGCTGTGGAAGCCGTTTACCGCCAACCGGCAGTTCAAACAGGCGCCACGGCTGTTCGTCGGCGCCGAGGGCATGCATTACGAGACCACCGATGGCCGTCGCATTCTCGATGCGACCTCGGGCCTGTGGTGCGTCAATGCCGGCCATGGCCGGCGCGAGATCAGCGACGCGATCCACGCCCAGAGCCAGCGCATGGATTATGCGCCGGCCTTCCAGATGGGCCATCCGCTCGAGTTCGAGCTTGCCTCCCACGTGGCGGCGCTGTTTCCCGGCGATCTCGATCATGTGTTCTTCACCAACTCCGGCTCCGAAGCGGTGGATACCGCGCTCAAGATCGCGCTCGCATACCACCAGGCCAATGGGGAACCCGCACGCACCATGCTGATCGGTCGCGAGCGCGGCTATCACGGCGTCGGCTTCGGCGGCATGTCGGTGGGCGGCATCGGCGCCAACCGGCGCCAGTTCCGCAACCAGCTCGGCCAGGTCGACCATCTGCCGCACACACACGCGCCCGAGCACAACGCCTTCAGCCGCGGCCAGCCGAAATGGGGCGCGCATCTCGCGGACAGTCTGGAAAGTCTGGTGCAATTGCACGGCGGCGACCGCATCGCCGCGGTCATCGTCGAGCCCATGGCGGGCTCGACCGGCGTACTGGTGCCGCCGCTCGGCTACCTGGCGCGCCTGCGCGAGATTTGCGACCGCCACGGCATTCTCCTTATCTTCGACGAGGTGATCACCGGCTTCGGCCGCCTCGGCTCCGCCTTCGCCTGCGAGCATTTCGACGTCGTCCCCGATCTCGCGACAATCGCCAAGGGTCTCACCAATGCGGCCGTGCCGATGGGCGCGGCGGTCATGCGCAAGGGCATCCACGACGCCCTGTTGGCCAATGCGGAGCAGGCCATCGAGCTGTTCCATGGCTATACCTATTCCGGCCATCCGCTGGCCTGTGCGGCGGGGCTCGCGACCCTCGACATCTATCGTCGCGAAGAGCTATTCGACCGCTCGGCGGCGCTGGCGCCCTATTGGGAGGAGGCGGTGCACTCCCTTGCCGAACGGCGCAACGTCATCGACGTCCGCAATATCGGCCTGGTCGCCGGCATCGAGCTGGAATCGCGACCCGGGGCCGTCGGTGCGCGCGCTTTCGATGCATTTCTCAGTTGCCTCGATAACGGTGTCCTGGTGCGCACCACCCAGGACACGGTGGCCATGTCGCCACCGCTGATCGTCGAGCGCGAGCATATCGATACCATCGCCAACGTGCTCGGCGACGCGCTGGACGCCGCAGCCTGAGGCGAGCGGAGGGTCAGGGTCATGATGCCAGGCTTGTCGAGTTACGCCGAGGAACAGCTCGGCACCTTCCTGCAGAATCTGGAAGCGAGCCCGCTCGGCTGGCAGGCGGTGCACCTGCATTTCTCCCGGCTGCGCCCGCAGCACCAGCGCCAGAGCACGCTCCGCATCGCACTGAACGCCATGCAGGATCTGATCGCCAATTTCCATGGCAAGATCTTCGTGCTGTTCAACAACGATGTCATGGTGCTGGTCAGAGGCATCCCGGTGGCCGACGTCAAGCGGGCGGTCGAGCAGGCACGCGGCCTGTTCCAGAGCGATCCCGCGGCGGCCCGGCCCAATGCCTTTTCGACCTGGTACGACCTGTCGCTTAATTTTAACGCCCTGCGCCGGGTCTCGCGCGATCTGCTGATCGAAAAGAGCCGCCTGCGCGATGAGGAGGAAAAGCCCACCGAAGACACGTTCGTGCGCATCGAGCCGCTGGATCCGGGCCGCCTCGACCAGGCCCAGGCGGCGATCTCCTCGCTCGACATCAGCTCCTACATGCGCCGCCAGCCGATCTTCGCCATGACCAGCGACGACGATCCGCATCAGGTCTTCGAAGAGATCTACGTGCGCATCGCCGACCTGCAAAAGCCGCTGATGCCCAATGTCAATCTGGCGGGCAACCGCTGGCTCTTCCAGCATCTCACGCAATCGCTGGACTTGCGCGTATTGGCGACCCTGACCTACCGGCCGGGCGGCTATCTGAACGGTCCCGTCAGCCTGAACATGAACATCGATACGGTGCTTTCGGAAAGCTTCCTCGCCTTCGACAACAGTCTGCGCCAGGGCATGCAGAAGAAGATTGTCATCGAGATCCAACCGGTCGACCTGTTCGCGGACTACAAGTCGTTCCAGATCGGCCGCGAGTTCCTGCGCAGCAAGGGCTACCGCATGTGTATAGACGGCCTGACGCCGGATACCCTGGCGCTTTGCGATCGCCGCCGCATCGGCGCGGATCTGATCAAGGTGCACTGGGCGGATACCTTGAGCGATCCGGAGGAGGAGCAGGCCCGCGAGGATTTCGCCAACGCGGTGCATAAGGCCGATCCCAAGCGCGTCATTCTCAGCCGCTGCGATACGCCGCAGGCGGTGAATCGACGCTATAGCTGGCCGGGCCGCCCATCACCGAGGCGATGAACTTGGTCTGATGATCGATGAGATGGGCCATGTTCGTATTCTCGAAATAGTGTTCGAGCTCCGGCGTATCCATCACCTGATCATAGAAGGCGGATACGATTCGGCTGACCGTGGCAAAGCCGCCATAGCGGTCGAACATCGTGCTCATGGACCAACTCCCTTCCCCTTATGCGCCGAAATTACCCGACAAGCCCGCATGGGGCAAATCGAAGACCAAGAAACCCGGCGTTACGCCGCCAAACGCCCCACGACGGCCGCACAGCCGCCGATATCGTCTGCTGTTTCAAGGCGATATGATTCGCCCGCTGCGGCAAGCGCGGACGCGCGCTCCTGCTGGCCGTGGCCGCTGAGCACGTGAACGCCGCCCACCAGCCCCGCCGCGCGCCCCGCGGCCATGTCCGTGGCGTGATCGCCGATGATCCAGGAACGTGCCAGGTCGAGCCTCAGGGCAGCTGCCGCGGCGCGCAGCATGCCGTCGCCCGGCTTGCGCCAGGGGTGGTCGGCCACGGCATAGTCGCCCTTGCCGGCGGCGTGATAGGCGCAGGCATAGACGCCATCGACCCTGGCGCCATCCGCCGCGAGGATAGCGAGCATGCGCGCCTGAACCGCGGCGAAGTCCGCCCAGTCGTAATAGCCACGGCCGATGCCGGACTGGTTGGTCACCACCACCACGGGCACGTCGGCGGCGTTGCAGGCGGCGAGGATGCGCGCGGCGCCGTCGATGACCGACACGCCCTCGGGCTCGCCGAGATAGCCACTGTCCTCGATCAGAACGCCGTCGCGGTCGCAGAACAGGGCGGGGGTGGGTGTTGGCCGCGGTGGTACCAACGGCTCGGCCCACAGGCCTGTCTCGATCCTCACTTGGCGGCCATCAGCCCCGGCGCCACGCTTTCGAGATACCAGGCATAGGTTTGCCGCAGGCCCTCGTCGAGGCTTGTCGTGGCGCGCCAGCCGAGCGAGGCCAGACGCGAACTGTCGACGAGCTTGCGCGGTGTGCCGTCCGGCTTGTCGCTGAGAAAGACGAGTTCGCCGTCGAAGCCCACCGTCGCCGCCACGCGATCGGCCAGCTCGCGGATGGTCACTTCCTCGCCGGTACCTACATTGACGTGCCCTTCCTCGGAATAGACCTTCATCAGGTGCACCAGCGCGTCCGCCAGATCGTCGACATAGAGAAACTCGCGCTTCGGCGTGCCCGTACCCCAAACCTCGAAGCTTGTTTCGCCGCGCGCCTTGGCCTCGTGCACCTTGCGCAGCAGCGCCGGCAGCACATGGCTTTGCTGCAGGTCGAAATTATCGTTCTTGCCGTAGAGGTTGGTGGGCTGGGCGGAAATGAAGTCGCAGCCATATTGCCGGCGATACGCGTCGCACAGCTTGAGCCCCGCGATTTTCGCAATAGCATACCATTCATTACTAGGCTCTAGCGGACCGCTGAGCAAGGCATCCTCCGCCATGGGCTGATCCGCATCGCGCGGATAGATGCAGCTCGAACCAAGGAAAAGCAGCTTGGCGACAGCGGCCTTTCGCGCTGCCTCGATGATGTTCGCCTCCAGCATCATGTTGTCGTAGAGGAACTCCGCCGGGCGCGTCGAATTCGCGTGGATGCCGCCGACCGTCGCAGCGGCCACGAACACCGCATCAGGCCCGGCATCGGTCAGCCAGGCCTCGACATCCCCCTGGCGGCGCAGATCGACGCGATCGCGACCCACCGTGAGCACTTCGCAGTCCTCGCTCGCCAGCCGCCGCACCAGCGCCGAGCCCACCATGCCCCGGTGGCCCGCCACCCAAACCCGTTTGCCTGTCAGATCGAACGTCACTGTGGTTTCCTTGATAGTGTCACGGACTGTAGCACTCTGGTCATGCGGAGGGCCATCTTCTGGCAGTGTGGAGTACGCGCATGATCATGATTTGGTCAGTCTTCACACGGTAAACAATCACATGGGGCGTGCCGGAGAGAACGAGTTCGCGAGTCCCTCGATGTCGGCCTTGCCTCCCCATTCTAGGAAAATCCGTTACGCGATCCGTTGCCGACAGCACCGCCTCGACCAGACCCAAAGCCGCGCGAGGATTGTGTTCTGAAATGAAGGCGATTTGGTCAAAGAGATCCCGGCTTGCCTCGGGAAGCCAAGTGAACTTCACGTCGATTCGTCTTCGATGCGTTTGATCAGCTCACGCTGGCGCTCTTCCAAGCCCCGCACCACCTCTTCGTGCGGAATCCATACGGTATTTGGATCATCCGCTTCGCGGATTGCCTGCTCAACTTGTTCGCGAAACCATGCGTCGTGTTCCTCGGCTTGTCGCTTGCGAGCGATGGCGTCGCGCATCATCCCGCGAAGAAGTTGGGCGGCGCTGCGGTCTTCGGACTTGGCGAGATCGGCAAAAGCGCTCTTCAGGTCCTCGTCGACACGGAACGTGAAGGTGGATTCAGTCATGATATCGGCAGTCTGTGACAGGATATGTACAATGTAACACATCTACAGCCATGGTCCGAGGGCCTTACGATTTTGCCAAACGGAGCGAGTTGCCATGCCCGACAGCTTCAGCCATTTCTCGCCTGACTTTTTCGCCTTTTTCGAGGAACTTGCCGCCAATAACGATCGCGATTGGTTCGCCGACAACAAGCCGCGCTACCAGCAAGAAGTGGTGAGCCCCATGGTCGCCTTCATCGCCGCCATGGCGCCGCGCCTGCGTAAGATCTCGCCCCATTTCGTGGCCGACCCGCGCGCCAATGGCGGCTCCATGTTCCGCATCTATCGCGATGTGCGTTTCTCCAAGGACAAGCGGCCCTACAAGGAGCACGCCTCGTGTCACTTCCGCCACGAAGCGCGCACCCGCGACGCCCACACGCCGGGCTATTATGTGCATCTGGCGCCCGACGACGTGCGTATCGGCGGCGGCATCTGGCTGCCGCCAAAGGAGCCCTTGGCGATGATCCGCGACGCCATCGTCACCGACAGCGCGGGCTGGAATCGGGTGATATCCAATAAACGCCTGAAAGACACGTTCGGCGGCATCGGCGGCGACGGCCTGGTGCGCCCGCCCCGCGGCTACGACCCGGACCACCCCCATATCGAGGATCTCAAGCGCAAGACCTTCTTCGCCATGCGCCGCCTCGACCGCAAGACCGCCCTCGCGCCGGGCTTCCTGGATGAGGTGAGCGATACCTTCCGCGCCGCGACGCCGCTCATGAAATTCCTCACCAAGGCGCTGGCGCAGGATTTCTGATACGTGACGCCAAAAATTCGTTTCGATATCAAAAAGACCTTGACTCTCTGTGCCGTGTTTCGACAACATCTTTTGCGGGTGGTCTTGCGTGATGAGGATCAGGCAAGGCGTGGACGGAAGAACGGAGGGGAGCCATGAGCGAGCGGAACGCCGATAAGACTGACAATCAGGCCGAGAGCGGACGCGTCACACCGGAAACATCACGGCGCAAATTCCTGACAGGAAGTGCCGTCGTACTCGTGGGGGTGGGAACCGGATCGCTTGCCGGTCGGTCAGAGGCAGCGCCGCCGGCCTGTGCGAATCCAAGCAATGCAGCGCGCAGCGGCATACTTTGCGATCACAGCAACAATTTGGTCCCGGTCCACCACCACGGCGGTGGTAATGAGGCGGCGCTTTCCTGGGTCATATGGAAAGCGTGGACCGTCCCTGGTTATCAGGGTCAACTCACCAACCCAGCCACAACCCAAATAATGTTAGAGGCTGAGGGTGTGGTAATTCCTGCCGACAAGAAGCCGGTGGTCATTACTCAAAGCCTTTTCGAAACCCAAGGCTACAAAAAGAATCCTCCACAAGGGGGGATAAGCGAGTTGGTGTTTGTTTTGCCCGATCCTCCTGGCGAAGGGACAGAGACCTGAGGTGGTCCCACGAAATCGGACAGTTGTTTAAGGTGTATTCCATCGATTTCG
>CAZKTK010000190.1:0-6472 GCA_964555535.1 uncultured Rhodospirillaceae bacterium | reverse complement strand
GCACGTCGTCGACCTCGCGCGGGCTGACCTTCTCGCCGCCGCGATTGATGATCTCTTTCAAGCGGCCGGTGATGGTGAGATAGCCGTCCGCGTCAATCACCCCCTGATCGCCGGTGCGGAACCAGCCGTCTGTGAAGGCGCCCGCATTGGCCTCCGGGTTGGCCTCGTAGCCGGCAGTGACATTGGGGCCGCGGATGATCACCTCGCCGGTTTCGCCGCTGTCGGCAAAATCGCCATCGGGCTTGAGCACGCGCACTTCGGGACCTGCCGGCAGCCCGACGCTGCCCGGCTTGCGCGCCGCCGGCGGCAAGGGATTGCTGGTCATCTGATGCGCCGCCTCGGTCATACCGTAGGCCTCGATCACAGGGGCATCAAACAGCGCTTCCAACTCGCCCATCACCTGCGCCGGCAGGGAGGCCGAGGACGAGCGCACCAGGCGCAGCCTGTTGCGCGCCACAATCTCCGCATTGCGCCCGGCGCGCGCCAGGATGGTCTGGTGCATGGTCGGCACCGCCGTGTACCAGCTGGGCTGGTACTCATCGAGCCAGGCAAAGAAGCGCAGTGCGTTGAAGCCCGGCGTGCATACGATACCGGCACCCGCCGCCAGCGACGACAGCACCGCCGCGATCAGCCCGTGAATATGGAACAGCGGCATCACGTTGAGGCACAAATCCCCCGGCACCAGGGCCAAGGTATCGCGAATGTGCTGCGCCGATGCCGCGAGATTGGCATTGCTCAGCGGCACCATCTTGGGCCGCGACGTGGTGCCCGAGGTATGCAGGATCAGCCCGACATCGCCCGCCTCGGCCGGCCCACCGCGCACCTCGCGTGCCTGTTCCGGCCCTTGCAGGGTGAAGCGGCCAGCTTCCTCGCCCGGATGCAGCTCGTAGACGGCGATGCCCCGCTCGGTCGCGACCTGGCGCGCCGGGCCGTCATCGCCCACCGCTACCACGAGCGCCCGTGCATCCAGGTCACTGAGATAGAAATCGAGCTCCTCCGCCCGGTAGGCCGGATTGAGCGGCGCCGTCGTCGCGGCGCAGCCGATGGCAACGAAGGCGCTCGCCATATCGGGCCCGTTCGGCAGGACGATCGCCACCCTGTCGCCGCGGCCGATGCCGAAGCGGTTGAGGGCTGCAACGGTTTCGTCCGCCTGGGCACGCAGGGCGCCATAGGTGAGCGGAGTGCAGTCGGGCGCGATCAACGCGGCCGCACTGTCGGCGCCGGCATCGAGCAATCGGCGCAGGGTGTCTGGCTTTGTCATGGCGCGATTTTTAGCTCGTTTCACAGCCGCAGCCAACAACCGCTCTCGGGTGCTATGATGGCGCCATGACGGAGCAAGATGATACCAGCGGCATCGGGCCACGGGTGCTGACCGTACCTGCAGGAGACAACCGGCCGCGCCATACCTGCCCGGACTGCGGCTTCATCGACTATCGCAATCCCCTCATCGTAGTCGGATCGGTCTGCACCGCGAGCGACGGTCGCCTGTTGCTCTGCCGTCGGGCGATTCCGCCCCGCATCGGCTATTGGACCATTCCGGCCGGCTACATGGAGCTGGAGGAAAGCACCGAGGAAGGGGCCAGGCGCGAGGCCGTCGAGGAAGCCAATGCCGACATCGCCATCGACCGTTTGCTGGCGATTTACGAGATTCCCCGCATCAGTCAGGTGCAAATCATCTATGCCGCGCGTCTGACCCACGATACCGTGTCGCCAGGACCCGAGAGCCAAGAGGTCGAGCTATTCGAATGGGAGGACATACCGTGGAACGATCTCGCTTTTCCGACCGTGCGCTGGGCGCTGAGACACCACCGCGACGCACACGAGACGGGCGACTGGATGCCCCGTGGGGTGCCGGCGCCGTGAGACGCCTCGGTATCGTCATCGCATGCGCCCTGGCATTGCCGGCAGCAACGTTGGCCGGGGGCGATCTGGACGCCTGCCTCGCCGCACCGGAGCCGCTTTGCGTCCTCGTGCTTGCCGATGACACGATCCGCTATTCCGACGACACCACAGCTGGCGCGTATGTCGGCAGCAGCGTGGCCGGCGCCTGGGCATCCCATGGCGAGGCGGATCGTGCACGCGCGCTCGCCGCCGCTCTGCCGACGGCCGCTTCCCGGGCAGAGGCCTGGGGCGCGATAGCCGCCACCTTGGACGATGAGGCCGCGGAAGAGGAAGCCATCGCGGCGGCGCGCGAGGTCGCTGACCCGCTCGACCGTGTGCGCACCTTGCTGTCGCTGAGCGGCCAGCTGGATGCCCCGGGTCCGCTCATGTCCGCGGTCACCGAAGTCGAGAAGATCGGCGAGGCGGAAATCCGCCACCAGGCCTTGGCCGAGGTCGCCGCGGCGCTTGCCGCCTCCGACCGCTCGGCCATGGCGCGTTCGACCGCCCGTGTCATGGCCCACGACGATGCCGGGCGCGAAGCCGCGCTTTCCGCCATTGTCGATGCCGAAGCGAGCTATGGCCGCTTGGACAATGCCCGGACAACCTTCGAGGAGATGACCCCGGGAGCGGCGCGCGACGAGGCAGCCAGCAGTCTTGCCCGCGCGCTTGCGTCGGAGGGCGATGTCGCAGACGCGCTGGCCCTTGCCGACGGCATCGCCGACGAGGAAGCGCAGGCCTGGGCGCTGGCAGCCGTGGTTGCCGCCGGCGGCACCGAGCAGCTCGATCGCATCCCCTGGGGCGAAGCCCGCGACATGGCACTGAGCAGCCTGTCCTTCGCCGCGTTACAGGCGGGCGAAACACGAGAGGCGCAGGACATGGCCGACGATATCGGTGACGACGAGGCGCGTGCGATTGCCTTGCGCACCGTCGCCCGCGAGGTCTCCGGTGGTCGCGCGACCATGATCGCGGCCTCGATCAACCATCCCGAGATACGGGCCGCCATCATGGCGGATGCGGCCGAGAGCACGGCCAGGACCGGGCGCGTCATCGCCGCGGTTGCCATGGCCGATTCCATCGCCCTGCCCACCTTCCAGGCATCGGGCCTGCTCAAGGTGGCGGCGGTGACCGGGGATTCGGACATGTTCGCCCGCGCCATGACGGCGGCGGAGAGCCTGAGCGGTGAGGAGCGGGACGACGCCATCGCCGCCATCGCCACGGCGCAAGCCGAAAGCGGCAATGCGGGCGCCGGGCGGGTCACGGCGGCGGAGATCGCCGACCTCGAGCGCCGCGGCTTCACCGAATGGCAGATCGCCCGCTTGGAGGCTCTGGCCGCAGAAGGCGAAATGAGCGCCGAGACCCTCGGCGCCATAGAGGCGCCCCTGCCCCGTGCCCTGGCGCTGTCCGAGATCGGCGACCACGCGGGTGCCTTCAAAGCGGCGTTGGAACTGACCGACGCCGTGGCCCGTGCCGAAACCCTCATCCTCGTGGCAGGCGCCATGCGCTAAACAAATGGTGACAGTTACCTATTGCTCCGCCATGTTCCTTGTATTTTCAATATGATAACACCATCCCTTTTTCGGAGATCGTGAGTATCGCATTGAAAATTATGGGAAATTCGGAAAACAATAGGTAACTGTCACCAGTTATTAGCGAGGTGGCGGCTAGGTGGGCTCGGTCTTGTCTTCCGCGTCCCCGGCGTCATCCGCAGCCTCGCCATCCTCGACGTGGTAGCGGTTGATCAGGGGCATCTGGGCGAGTGAGAAGACCAGCGTCAGCGGCATGATTCCGAAGAGCTTGAACTCGATCCAGGTCTCGTTGGTCTGGGTGCGCCAGACGATTTCGTTGAGCACCGCCAGGCAGACGAAGAACACCGCCCAGCGGAAGGTCAGCACGCGCCAGCCCCAATCGGTCAGCACGATCACCGTGCCGAGCACCCGCTGCAGCAGCTGCAGGCGGAAGGCCAGACCGACGAAGAGGATGGTCGCGAAGAGCAGGTTGACGATGGTCGGCTTGAGCTTGATGAAGATCTCGTCCTCGAAGACCAGGGTCAGCCCGCCGAAGCCGAGCACGAAAACGCCCGATATGAGGGGCATGATCGGGATCTGACGCAGCAGCAGCCAGGCTGTCGGCAGCGCCACCGCGGTCGCTGCCATGAAGGCGGCGGTGCCCGGCAATATGCCGGCGCGGCCGTTGACGATGAAGAACACCACCAGCGGCCCCAGTTCCAACAGCAGCTTGACGAATTGCTTGCCGCCGCCGGGTTGCGCCTGTGCCTCGCTCATGTTTCCAATCCCATCAGGCTGCGGGCGAAGTCCCCGGCCTCGAAATCGCGCAGGTCCTCCGCCCCTTCGCCAACGCCGACGGCGTGGATCGGCAGGCCGAAGCGCTCGGCGAGCGCCACCACCACGCCGCCGCGGGCCGAGCCGTCGAGCTTGGTGACGACCAAGCCGGAAACCTCGGCAATGTCGCGAAACACCTCAACCTGGCGGTGGGCGTTCTGTCCGGTGGTCGCATCGAGCACCAGCACCACGTCATGGGGCGCCGTCTCGTCGAGCTTGCGCAGCACACGCACCATCTTGGCAAGCTCGTCCATCAGGTCGGCTTTGTTGTGCAGACGCCCGGCGGTGTCGATGGCGAGCACGTCGCAGGCCTCGTCCCGGGCCCGCGCCAATGCGTCATAGGCGAGACCGGCGGGATCGCCGCCGGCTTTGCCGGTAACGACGGGAACACCGGCGCGGTCGCCCCAGATACAAAGCTGCTCCACCGCCGCGGCACGGAACGTATCGCCCGCCGCCAGCATCACCTTTCGCCCGTCCTGTTGCCAACGATTGGCAAGCTTGCCGATTGTCGTCGTCTTGCCCGTGCCGTTGACACCGACCACCAGCACCACGTGAGGCCGCTTGCCCGGATCGAGCACGAGCGGCCGCGCAACCGGCGCCAGGATCTCGGCAACGTCATCGGCGAGGGCCATGCGCACCGCATCCGCGTCGACATCCTTGTCGAAGCGCTTGCCTCCAAGGTCGCCGACCAGCCGCGCAGCCGCAGCCGCACCAAGGTCGGCGGTAATGAGAATCTCCTCGAGCTCGTCCAGCGCCTCGGCATCCAGCTTGCGCTTCGACAGCACCGTGCCGATGCCGTCCGACAAGGCTTTCGCCGAGCGCCCCAGCCCCCGGCTGAGGCGCTTCAGCCAACCGCCCTTGCTGCTTCCCGTCTCGCTCATGCCGCGATCAGAGCCGTGTCGTCATGGCCGGCGATGGGGGTCAGGGCCACACTGCCCGGCGTCATGGGCGCCGAGAGCCGTACCGGCGCATAGGCTTCGCTGCGCCCGCGGCTATCGGTCTCCACCAGCACCCTTTCGCTGCCGCCGACGCGACTGCCGAGATAGGCCGCAAGGCGCGCCGAGAAGGCCTCGCGCAGCTGGCGGGCACGTTCCTTGCGCACGTCGCCCGGCACTTGCGGCATGCGCGCGCCCGGCGTGCCAGTACGCGGCGAGTAGGAAAAGACATGGCCCCAAACAAACCCGCATTCGCCGATCAGCGCGAGACCGTTGGCAAACATGGCGTCGCTCTCCGTCGGGAAGCCCGCGATCATGTCGGCGCCAAGCGCGATGTCCGGCCGCGCCGCGCGCAGCCGCTCGCACAACGCGATCACATCAGCGCGCGAATGGCGCCGGCGCATGCGCTTCAGCACCATGTCGTCGCCCGCCTGCACGCTGAGATGCGCGTGCGGCATCAGCCGGGGCTGTTCCGCAAAGGCGCGCATCAAGGCCCCGTCGATGGCCGCGGGATCGAGCGAGGACAGGCGCAGGCGCGGCAACTCGGGCACCGCCGCCAGCAGGCGCGTGACCAGCCCGCCAAGGCTGCCCCCGCCCGGCAGGTCGGCACCGTAGGAGGTGAGATCGACCCCGGTCAGGACGATCTCCCGATAGCCGGCCGCGACCAGACGGCGGGCCTCATCGACAACGGCGCCGAGCGGCACGCTGCGGCTCGGCCCGCGGCCGAAAGGAATGACACAGAAGGTGCAGCGGTGGTCGCAGCCGTCCTGGATGCGCAGATGGGCGCGGGCGCGCCCGGCGAGCCCTTCGACCGTGGCCGGTGCCGGCGTATCGCTGGCCATGATGTCGCCGACGGCAACGGCCGGGCCTTCCGCCTCGAGCAGTGCCTCGCCAAGCTTCTCCCGGTTGCCCAGCACACGGTCTACCTCGGGCATGGCGGCGTAGCGCTCGGGCGAAATCTGCGCCGCGCAGCCGGTCACCACGATGCGCGCACCGGGGCGGGCGCGGCGCGCCTTGCGAATGGCTTGGCGCGCTTGGCGTTCGGCCTCTGCCGTGACCGCGCAGGTGTTGAAGATCACCACATCGTCGAGGCCGGCGGCGTGGGCGCGGCTCGCCATGGCCTCGGATTCCCAGGCGTTCAACCGGCAGCCGAAGGTGACCACCTCGGGCTCTCGGGTCTGCGTGCTCATGGCAGCAGGCTGTCGGTTTCGCCACGAAATGCCGTCGCGACGTCGCCGGTCATCCAGACGTGATCGTCCACCCGCCAGTCGATATCGAGCACGCCGCCGTCGAGGGTCACGGCCACGCGCCGGCCGG
>CAZKTK010000189.1:0-6479 GCA_964555535.1 uncultured Rhodospirillaceae bacterium | reverse complement strand
GCCTTCACGGCGGTCGACGATTTCGGGGTCATCATCAACCCCAACATCGTCGAGGGCCAGGTGCATGGCGGCCTGGTCCAGGGCATCGGCCAGGCGCTCTTCGAAGCCTGCCGCTACGATTCGGACTCGGGCCAGCTGATTACCGGCTCCTACATGGACTATTGCATGCCCAAGGCGGATGCCGTACCGAGCTTCGCGGTCTCGCACAATGTCAGTCCCAGTCCGACCAACGCCCTGGGCGCACGCGGCTGTGGCGAGGCGGGCGCTATCGGTGCCCCGCCCGCGGTGATTAACGCCATCTGCGACGCCATCGGCGTCAGCCATATCGACATGCCGGCAACGCCGCAGACGGTATGGCGCGCGCTGCAAGCGCAAGCGGCAGAGTAGAGGGAGGCTCGTTATGTACGACTTCACTTACCACCGGGCCACGTCCCGCGACGATGCCGCCGCCAAGCTGAAAGCCGCCGATGACGGCGTCTATCTGGCCGGCGGCATGACCTTGCTGGCGACCATGAAGCAGCGCCTTGCCGCGCCCAGCGATCTGGTCGATATCGGCCCTATCGCCGACCTTGCCGGCATCCGCCGCGACGGCGACAGCGTCGTCGTCGGTGCCATGACCAGCCATGCGGCGGTGGCCGCCAATGCCGATCTGCGCGGCGCCATTCCGGCGCTGGCCGATCTGGCGGGCGGCATCGGCGATCCGCAGGTGCGCAATCGCGGCACCATCGGCGGCTCGATCGCCAATGCCGACCCGGCGGCCGACTACCCGGCCGCCCTCGTTGCGCTCGGCGCCACGGTGCGCACGGCATCGCGCGAGATCGCCGCCGACGACATGTTCAGCGGCATGTTCGAGACCGCGTTGAACGAGGGCGAGCTGATCACCGAGGTCTCGTTCCCGGTGCCCGAGGCCGCCTGTTACGCCAAGTTCGCCAACCCCGCCTCGCGCTATGCCATCGTCGGCGTGATGGTGGCGCGGACGGGCGGCGGCGTGCGCGTGGCTGTGACAGGTGCCGGCGGCAGCGTCTTCCGCGTCGCCGCCATGGAGGATGCCTTGGCAAGCAACTTCTCGGCCGACGCCATCGCCGGGATCAGCGTGCCCGAGGACGGCCTCAACAGCGATATCCACGCGGCAGCCGACTATCGCGCCCATCTGGTCAACGTGATGGCCAGACGCGCCGTGGCCGCATGCCAGTAGGCGAGCAGCCGGCGAGCGTCGACGCTGCCGTCGAGCTGCTCGCCGGCGGTCGCTATATCGCCGACCGCGGTCTCGCGACCTCGGTCTTTCTCGCGCTTTCCATGGGCCGGCCGCTGTTTCTCGAAGGCGAGGCCGGGGTCGGCAAGACCGAGATCGCCAAGGTGCTGGCCGAGCAGCTCGGCCGGCGCCTGGTGCGCCTGCAATGCTACGAGGGCCTCGACGTGGCGGGCGCGGTCTATGAGTGGAACTACGCGGCGCAGATGATCGAGATCCAGGCCGCCAAGGCGGAAGGCATCGCCGACCGCACGCGGCTGTCCGACGACGTCTTCACCGAGCGCTTTCTCGTCAAGCGCCCGGTGCTCGAAGCGCTGGAGCCCGATGCGGCCGGCGCGCCGGTGCTGCTGATTGATGAGCTGGATCGCGCCGACGAGCCGTTCGAGGCGTTTCTTCTGGAAGTGCTTGCCGACTTCCAGGTCACCATCCCCGAGCTCGGCACGATCCGCGCCGCCACCCCGCCCATCGTCGTGCTGACCTCCAACCGCACGCGCGAGATCCATGACGCCATCAAGCGGCGCTGCCTCTACGCCTGGATCGACTACCCCGATGCGGCGCGCGAGACCGAGATCCTCGCCGCCCGCGCGCCGGGGGTGGATGCGCGTCTGTCGGACCAGGTCGTCGCCTTCGTGCAGCGCTTGCGCGAGATGGACCTGTTCAAGAAGCCGGGCGTCGCCGAGACCATCGACTGGGCCAACGCCCTGATGCGCCTCGACCGCACCGACCTCGACCCGCGCACCGTGGACGAGACCCTTGGTGCCCTATTGAAATACCAAGACGACATCGCCCGCGTGCAAGGCTCGGAGGCCGCGGCGATCATCGAGGAAATCAGAGCCGGAGCCGCCGCATGACCCCCCTCCCCCTCATCGACCTGTCAGGCGACGCGCGCAATCGCGGGCGCATTCACGGCGAGGCGCTTGCCGCTTCCGCCGCCGCCAATGTCGAGACCTATCTCGCGCGCTTCGAGGCCGGCGGTATCGCCCGCGAAGATGCGTTGGCCGAGGGCGCGCGCTGGCACGAACGCATCATCCGCATGGACCCGGACTATGCCGAGGAGATGGCGGGCATCGCCGAGGGCGCGGGGCTCGACCCCGTCCACGTCGGTATTCTCAACGCCCGCTGGGAGCTGAGCTACACCCTCTTCGCCCGTGAGGCCATGGGCTGCACCAGCTTCGCCGCCCTGCCCGAAGCGACCAAGAGCGGCACCACCCTGATCGGCCAGAACTGGGACTGGCTCGACGGCCTGATCGGTCACATGGCGGTGCTGCGCTGCCGCCGCGACGACGCACCCGACTTCCTCTGCATTACCCAGGCCGGCATTGCCGGCGGCATCATGGGCCTCAACGAGGAAGGCATAGGCCTTGCGGTCAACGGCATGGCGACCGACCACGAAGGCGCCGAGCCCGAGCGCAAGCCGTTCCATCTGCGCGTGCGCGAGATTCTCAGCGCAAAGCATTTCGCCGCCGCGCTCAAGGCCGTGGTCGGCACCCCGCGCGTCTGCTCGGGCAACTATCTGCTGGCCCACGCCGACGGCGAGGCGATCGATATCGAGGCCTCACCCAACGACGAGACGGCGCTCTATCCGGAAGACGGCATGCTGGCCCATGCCAACCACTTCGAGAAGCTCGACGTCACCTCCACCCTGCACCGCAACGGCACCAGCACCCTGTTCCGCGCGCGGCGCCTCGACCGCATGATGCGCCAGGCCAACCGGCCCATCGACATCGCCCTTATGCAGGAGCTGTTCACCGACCACTTCAGCTATCCCACCGGCATCTGCCGCCATGGAGACGAGGAAGAGCCCGAGACCAACCGCACGGCGACCGTGGTCTCGGTGATCCTAGACCTGGAGAACCGCGTCATGCACGCCACCAACGGCCCGCCCTGCGAAAACGATTACGCGGAATATCCGCTGGCGGGCTGACGTAACCGGGGGGCAGGTCAAACGCCGACTGGCCGCCATCCTGGCAGCGGATGTTGCCGGCTACACCAAACACATGGCCGAGGACGAGACGGCGACGGTCGCCGCACTCGATGCCGCGCGACTGGTCTTCCGTGAACACATTGAGGGCCAGGACGGCCGCGTTGTCGATATGGCCGGCGACAGCGTGCTGGCGGTATTCGAGACCGCCACCGGCGCCACCGAAGCGGCATTGGCCGTGCAAGCGGCGCTGACCGGCCGCGACATGCAGTTCCGCATCGGCGTGCACCTCGGCGAAGTCATCGAAAAGCCCGACGGCACGGTATACGGCGATGGTGTGAACCTGGCGGCCCGTCTCGAAGGCTTGGCGGCACCGGGCGGAGTATGCATTTCGGCGGCGGTGTCTGACCAGATCGCCGGCAAGCTCGACGAGACTTTCGAGGACATCGGCCAGCATGCGGTCAAAAACGTTCCCAAGCCCGTACACGCTTTCGCCTGGGGCGGGACATCGGCCGCTTCGGGCGCTAGCGCCAAGCCAACCGTCGCGCTCGGTGCATTCGATGCCAAGGGCGGCGTCGACGCGGAGTCCCTTGCCGAGGGCGTGCGCACGGGGATCGCGACTTCGCTGTCCAACCAGACCGGCTGGGAGCTGCTGTCGGACGTCGAGGCGGCCGACTTTGTCGTCACTGTCACGTTTCAGGTGCAAGGCACGCGCTATCGCGCCGCCTCGCGCATTCTTGACAGCACGACGGGCCAGCATTTCGCTGCCGACCGTTTCGATGGCACACTTGATGATCCCTTCGCAGCGGAGGACGATCTGACATACCGGGCCTACAACTCGATTCGCTTCGGCCTGCATCGCCGCGAGATGGAGCTTGCCGAGCAGGACCCGGTCGCCGCGGAAAGCGACAACGGGCTGATGCTGAAAGCTGCCGGACTGATGTATCAGCCATATATTGAGAACTTCCAGGCGACCCGTCCCTTGCTCGAGACGGTGCTCGCCCGGTCCCCCGACAACTTCGTGGCGCTGGCACAACAAGCGGTTTGCCACACGGGAGAGTTGCTCGCCGGATACCGACCGATTTCGCCGGAGGACAAGGCCCTAGCGCTGG
The DNA here is from genome assembly GCA_964555535.1 of uncultured Rhodospirillaceae bacterium. Taxonomy (GTDB): domain Bacteria; phylum Pseudomonadota; class Alphaproteobacteria; order UBA7887; family UBA7887; genus UBA7887. Next base: position 2,197 of record CAZKTK010000189.1, on the reverse strand, counting down.
CTTCGGCCCAAAGAGCCGTTCGCCTGAACAATACCAGCGACTTCTGCCAATACGTCCTTGGCTGGGCTTTATTCTGTTGCGAAAGAGACTATCAGGGTGCCGAAGCAGCCCTCCTGCGCAGCTTGGATCTCAATCCCAACTACGCCTTCGCCACATTCGGATACGGCATGATGTTGGCCGTTGCTGGAGATATCGAAGACGGTATCGCACGATGCACGAGAGTGATCGACGCAGATCCACGCCTGCAGTTTCTCGCCCTGGCCTCACAATACGGCGCGATCGCCCACTTTCGCGCGAAACGCTATGGCGAAGCCATACACTGGGCGCGGCAGTCGGACAGCCGGCAAGCAGACATGGCTCGAACTTTGCTCGTACTGGCTGCCGCGTCCGCGCTCGCAGGCGACGAGGAAACGACTAAGCAGGCCGCCAACCGGATGATGGTGCGCTACCCCGACTTCCACATCGCCGATTTCGGCAACTGGCCCTTCCGCGATCCCGAGCCAGCGGAGCGGCTTATTGAAGGCCTGCGGCTGGCGGGGCTGCCGGAGTGATGGGCGAGATCAGGCAGCGCCTGGCCGCGATCCTTGCTGCCGATGTCGCCGGCTACACCAAACACATGGCAACTGATGCCACGGCCACGGTGGACGCGCTCGATGCCGCACGGCTGGTCTTCCGTGAGCACATCGAGGGCAAAAGCGGTCGCGTTGTGGATATGGCAGGCGACAGCGTGTTGGCCGTGTTTGAAACTGCCACCGGCGCCACCGAGGCGGCGCTTGCCATCCAGAAAGCGCTCGCCGGGCGCGACATGCAGTTCCGCATCGGCGTGCATCTCGGCGAGGTCATCGAAAAGCCCGACGGCACGGTCTACGGCGATGGTGTGAACCTGGCGGCCCGCCTCGAAGGTCTCGCGACACCGGGCGGGGTGTGCATTTCGGCCGCGGTGTCGGATCAGGTCGCGAACAAGATCGACGACGCCTTCGACGACATCGGCGAGCACAGCGTCAAGAACGTCGAGAAACCCGTGCACGCCTTCGCCTGGGGCGGAGTGTCCGATGCAGCGCAGGCGGTGGAGCGGCGCAAGCCCACCGTGGCGATGGGTGCCTTCGAAGCAAGAGGCGGGGAAGACGCGGAAGCCCTGGCGGACGGCTTGCGCGCTGCGGTCGCCACGTCGCTGTCCAACCAGACGGGCATCGATCTCGTGGCGGATGCGGAGACGGCCGATCTTGTTGTCGGCGCCACCTTCCAGGTCCATGGGGAACGCTATCGCGCGGCCTTGCGCATTCTCGACCGCAAGACCGGCAGCCACGTCGCCGCCGATCGGTTCGACGGCACTCTCGAAGACCCCTTCGCCGCCGAGGACGAGCTCGCCTATCGCCTTTACAACGCCATCCGCTTCGGTCTGCATCGCAACGAGCAAGAGGGCGGCGAGACCTCTCTCGACAGCGACGAGGCACGCATTCTCGAAGCCGGTCGGCGCATGTTCCTGCCCTCCGTCGAGGACTTCCGGGAAGCCGGCCGGCTGCTCGACATCGTGCTCGCCAATGACCCCAAGAATTTCATGGCGCTGGCCATGAAGGCGGGTTCTCTGTGCGGCGAAGTTTTCGGTGGCTATCGGGATATCGCCGAAGATGACAAAGTGCTGGCCTACGAGCTGGCGCAGGAGGCGGTGCGCCTGAACGGCACCAGCGACTATGTCCACTGGGTGCTGATGGGCGTCTATCTCTTTTGCCACAGGGATCACGCCGCCGCGAAGGCCGAGGCGGAGATCATGCTCGATCTCAACCCCTATTACGGCTTTGCCACCATGGGGCTGGGGATTGTCTCCATCACCAGCGGCGCGGTCGATGAGGGAATCGCACATTGCGAAAAGGTGGCAGCCTCAGACCCGCGCTCGCAGATTCTGCCCTGGGCCGAGCAATCCATTGCGCTCGGCCATTTCGTCGCGTGCCGCTACGCCGAGGCGATCGCCTGGGCACAACGCTCGCTGCGGCGCAAAGCGGACGTCGCCCGCACCCTGCTCATCCTCGCCGCCGCCGCCGCCCTCGGCGACGACAGCGACCTCGCCCGGCAAACCGCCGAGCGCCTGCTCGCTTCCTACCCCGACTTCCGCATCGCCGATTTCGGCAATTGGCCTTTCAAGGACCCGGAACCCGCCGGGCGGCTCGTCGAAGGCCTGCGTCGCGCGGGCCTGCCTGAG
>CAZKTK010000188.1:0-6509 GCA_964555535.1 uncultured Rhodospirillaceae bacterium | reverse complement strand
ATCTCGTAGAACTCGTCCGGCAGCTCGTCCGAGTCGCGCAGCCAGTCGATGACCTGGCCGACGGTCCAGAAGGTGGGCACGGCGACATAGTCGCGCTGCATCAGCCGCCCTGCGCTGTCTTCCGGATAGGCAAGCGCCGCTTCCAGACGCTCCCGCCCGGCCTGGGGCATGGCCTCGAGCACCGCCTGGCGCTCGCTCGCCGCCATATCCTCGATGAGATAGACGGCCTCGTCCGTATCGAGCTCGGCCGCCGCGGTGGCGATCTCGGCGGGCTCGATCTCTTCGAGAACTTCGTCGCGGACATGCTCGTCGAGATCCGCCAGCGCCTCGGGCTCGAGCTCCGAGCCGAGCGCGTCGAGCAACAGGGCGCGGTCGTCATGGCGCAGCGCCTCGATAAGGTCGGCGAGGTCAGCTGCATGCAGAGGCTTGGCGAGCGCGACGGCAGTCTCAGGCCGGCCGCCTTCCAGCGCCTCCGCCACTTGCCGTACGAGATTCGGGTTGATGCCAGGGGTCGCGGTCGGCGCACTGTCCGGCGCCGCCTTGGTGTCGCTATCGGGCTTCTGAGCCTCGGGCACGGCGCGCCTCCCTTGGCTGGAGATGGAGGCCTCGGCCTTCTCGATGACCGGGCTCAAAGGCCCGTATCAAAGAGAAGGTGGTGCGGCCGAGAAGACTCGAACTTCCACGGGATTGCTCCCACAGCGACCTCAACGCTGCGCGTCTACCAGTTCCGCCACGGCCGCGACGGCTGCGAAGTAGCAAATCCCGCGCCGCGGCGCAACACGTGATACCATCCGGCCATGTCGGCAGTGGAATGGAGCATCAGCGAAACCCCGGTCGCGTACCCGGATGCCGTGTCGGCAATGGAGGCACGGGTGGCCGCCATTCGCGCCGGCGAGGCTGCGGAGCAGGCCTGGCTGGTGGAGCATCCGCCGATCTACACCCGCGGTACCAGTGCGGGTGACGATGAGCTGCTGGCGCCGACGCGCTTTCCCGTGTTCGACACCGGCCGCGGCGGGCGATTCACCTATCACGGGCCTGGCCAACGCGTGGTTTATGTCATGCTCGACCTCAAGGGGGCGGAGCGCAAGGCGGACGTGCGCGCCTATGTGCGTGACTTGGAGGGCTGGCTGATCGACACCCTGGCCGATTTCTCGCTGCTCGCCTTTCGCCGCGAGGGCCGCGTCGGCGTCTGGGTGGATACGCCACGGGGCGAGGCCAAGATCGGCGCACTCGGCGTGCGCGTGCGCCGCTGGGTCACCTTTCACGGCATCTCGCTCAACGTCGAGCCCCAGCTCGACCATTACGCCGGCATCATTCCCTGCGGCATCGGCGAGTTCGGCGTGACCTCGCTGGTGGACCTGGGGCTGCCTGTGACCATGACCGACGTGGACATGCGTCTGCGGGCCAGATTCGAAGAGAGATTCGGTCGGACTGTGATGTGAGGAAGTTTCCATATGTCATTGGAAATGCGAGAAAATTGCGAGAAATGTGAAGTTAAGCTTTCGCATGAAGACGAGGCGCATATCTGCTCCTACGAATGCACCTTCTGTTCCCCGTGCACCAAAGCCATGGATGCCATCTGTCCCAATTGCGGCGGCGAGCTGGTGCGTCGGCCTATACGGTCGGCTTCTGCGTAAAGCCCTCCACCGCGAGGGTCGCGGCAGGCTGACGCTCTACGAGATCGACACGCGCCGTGGGCGGGCCGTCGTGACAGGCTGCGATCATGTCCTCGACCGCACCTGCCGGCCCTGAGAGCAGAGCCTCGACGCTGCCGTCGCGGCGGTTTCGCACCCAGCCCGAAAGCCCGAGCGCTTGCGCCTGGTCCACCGTCCAGCCGCGGAACCAGACGCCTTGGACGCGGCCGTGGATACGCAGCAGTGTCGCCGTCGTCTCGGTCATCGGTCGCCCTCCGCGCGCAGCCGCGCGATGCGGTCCACCGTCGCCGGATGGCTGGCCAGCCAGTTTTGCTCGCCCTCCGTATCCTCGGCACCGGCCGAATCGAGTGCCGCCAGCATGTCGGCGAGCGCCGTCGGGTCGCGCCCCGCCTTGCGCATGATGGCAACCGCACCGTCGTCGGCTTGCGCTTCGAATTCGCGCGAATAGGCGCGGTCCATCAGAAGCGCGGGCAGGCCCGCCGCCTCCTCCACCAACTCGCCGCTGTCGCCGATGGCCACCGTGATGATCAGCGCCATGCCGACGGCACGCATCAGCCGGCGCAATCCATGGTGCTCCTCCACATGGGCGATCTCGTGAGCCAGCACGCCGGCCAGCGCGTCTTCGCTCGGCGCCAGGTCGATGAGCTCGTCGGTAACGACAATCGGCCCCCCGGGCAGCGCCAGGGCGTTGGCATGGATGATGCCGCCGGCACGGTGTTCGAGCCGCAGATCGGCGGCGGCACCCGCCGCCCGGCGCAGCTCGCTGAACAGCACCTGCGTCTCGGCCGCGCGCTCCGCGTCAAGGCGGCTCGGGCTGAGCACGAGCCTATCGAGGATATCGAGGCTGTTGGCGCCCATCATCTTCTCGACGGACGCCGGAACGGCGCGTGCGGCGGCGTCTGCGGCGACAGGCAGGCCCCAGCGCATGCTGACCAGAATTCCCACCACGAGCAGCGTGACCAGGGCGAGCATGCGTGGGCGCATGGCTTCGAGAAAGGCGATGCGGCGCCCGCCGACGCGCACCCCGGCGGCTGCCAGCAAGGCTTCCAGGGCGTCATCGTCGTCGGTTACGAAAACGGCGCCGTCGGGCAAGGTCAGTCGCCGGGCGACGCCGCTGAGGCGGTGCGAGACCGCTAGCCCGCCGGTGTCGAGCGGCGTGCTGCGGCCCTCGCACACGAGGGTCAGGCCGCCGGCGGCACGCAGACTGGCGGGCTGGCCGCGACTCGCATCCGCCGCAAGCAGCTCCCCTTTGACCTCGGCCACGCTCACAGGCCGATCTCCAGGCCCTGCAGATCGACGAACTCCGAACCCATTGCCGCGCCGCTGTCCTGCTGGCTGCCCACGAAGGCATCGAGCGCGGCCGCCGGCAGCACGCTCAGACAGGCCGCCTGGTATCGCCAGGCGCGCACCGCCGCCCAGGGGTGCAGCAGCCCGAGCGAGGCAATGCTGAGGATGCCGTTGCTGAGCACGATCCAGGCATATCGCAGGCCCGAGAGTACCGAATCGAAGCGGTGGTGCTCGTCGAGGGTCAAGGTGCGAACGACGATATTGCGCACCCGCGCGCGATAGAAGTTGGTCGCCAGCATGAACCCGGCCAGCATCACCAGGGGCATGACGGTCAGGTAGCTGGCATCGATGGTGTCGAGCAGGGTGACGGGATCCTCCGGCGTGGCGCCCGCAAGGGTCAGGGCCACGCCGATCACGAACATGATGACGAACAGGGCAGCGACCAGGATCAACAGCGCCTGCAGGATCGCTCCGTAAAACGGCGCCAGACGCGGCGAGGAATGAAATGGCGCCGTGCCGAAGCGGCTGTGGCGGGCGAGATAGTTGGCACCTAGCCGGCTGGCCACGGGCAGCAACAGCCCGAACGAGATGATGCCGACGATCGGCATCACGAGAAAGACGAACATCGCGCCCCAATAGCTGCCGGCAAAATCGAAGCGGACATTGCGCCACACCGTCATGCGGGCGTTGAAGCGCAGCGAGCTGTTGACGATCCAGGGATAGGCGACGAGATAGGCCAGCAGCAAGCCGCCTTGCAGATAGGGGCTTATCGATTGCGACGCGACGTAGGTAGCCGTCGCGGCGACGACGATAAGCCGGCCCTTGAGGATGGTCCAGCCGTCGGCGAGATAGTCGAAGGCATTGCCGTCGATGGTGGTTGTGCCGAGGAAATAGCGCTTGCGCCTGACCTTGGCCCAGGCCGACCAGAGACCGATGGTGAGAATGGTCAGCAGCAGATTGACGATCCAGATGCCGAAATAGTCGCCTGCGCGCCCCTCGAAAGCAAGAGGCAGGGTCTTGGCAGCCGCATGCGGGGGTGGCGGCGGTGCCTGCGGTGGCCTCGGCGGCGGCGGTGGTCCAGGGAGGCGGCGGCTCCCGCTCCTCGCCGCCACGCCGCTGGACGCTGCCTTCGTTTCGCCAGTCCCTACCCATAGCACGCGAAAGAAATCCGAATTCTCCTGCTCATCTCCTCAGTATAGCGCAGCGCGCCCGCCTGGCGTAGGATTGCCCCATGAGCAACCTCGTGCGCGTAGCCTGTGTGCAGACCACCGCGTCGCCCGATATGGCGGCGACCATCGCCGCTGCCAGTGCCGGAATCCGCGACGCGGCGGAAGGCGGCGCGCGCCTGGTTCTCCTGCCGGAGAACGCGCCTCTCATGGCCGGCGGGCGCGAGACCCGCGAAAAGGCGGGGGAACCCGGCGCCCATCCCGCCCGCGCGGCTTTTGCAGATGCCGCGCGCGAGGCCGGCGTCTGGCTGCTTGCCGGCAGTCTCGGCGAGCGCAAGGGCGACAAGCTCGCCAACCGCTCCCTGCTTTTCGACGATGCCGGGCAAGTGGTCGCGGAATACGACAAGATCCATATGTTCGATGTGGATCTCGGGGGTGAGAGCTACCGCGAATCGGACAATTTCGCCCATGGCGAGCGTGCGGTGCTGGCCGAGACGCCCTGGGGCGGGCTCGGCATGACCGTCTGTTACGATTTGCGGTTTCCCGCACTCTATCGCAGCCTGGCCCAGGCCGGCGCCAGCCTGCTGGCGATTCCGTCCGCCTTTACCGTGCCGACGGGCCAGGCTCACTGGCATGTGCTGTTGCGCGCACGCGCCATCGAGACCGGATGTTTCGTTCTGGCGCCGGCCCAATGCGGCACCCATTATGGCCGCCGTCGCACCTACGGCCACAGCCTGATCATCAACCCCTGGGGCGAAGTTCTGGCCGAGGGCGGGGAGGCGCCCGGGGTGATCGCCGCCGAGATCGATCTCGATGCCGTGGCCGAGGCCCGTGCGAAAGTGCCGAGCCTGAGCCACGATCGGCCGTATTCTCTGCCCAGCCGGCTCGCGGCGGAATAGCCGCACGCTATTCGCGAACCGGGAAATCGCTTACACTGAGCCGAGCGCCACCAGCCTAGCCATCGGGAGACACGACATGGCCAACATAAGTCAACAGAGTCTTAGCGAGTCCGACGTCGCGTTCATTCGCGTGATTGACGACCTGATCGCGGTGCTGGTGGAGAAGAACGTAATCTCGCTGGATGACCTGCCAAAGCCAGCACGGGACAAGTACAACGCTCGTCACAAGCTTCGCTTCCAGGTGCAGGGGATTGCCGAGCTGTTGGAAGATGTCGAAGAGGATGAGGACTGAACCCACGCTCACCCGTGATGGATGAAATCCTGTAGCGTATTGGAGAAAATGTCGCGGGAGCGCCGGATATCATCCGATTCCAGGCGAACGTCCTGGAGCCGCCAGTGCTCCAAAATCTCCTGTACGAAGTCGCGCTGATTGAACAGCGTCTTGGCGCCGACCATGGCGTAATTGTATTCCTCCACCGACGGCTCGATGTCCTGCGCGGCAACGACGCTGTTGAAGATGTTGACCATCTCATTGGGATACAGGACCCGGCTGACCTCAGCCTCCTTGCTGAGCGCCTCTGCCGCGGTGTGGATCATGATCGCCCGCAGCATTGTGTCCCTGGCGTTCTTGCGTCCGAAACCGGCCATCGTCACGTCTCCATAGGTCGCGCGCCCCAACGCGTTTCGCGAGAAGTTCGAGAATAGCACGACATTTTCGCCACGTCAGTCGGTCGGTTGCATCATTCCGCCTGTCCGGGCAGGGGAAAGCGCGCCAGTTCATCGAGATAGGCGTCCTCGACGTCTATCTGCAGGCTGGCGAGCAGGCGCACCACCGCATTGTAGAAGGCGATGGTCGTGACCAGGTCGACGAGATGCTCGCTCTCCATGGTTTCGGAGAGCGTGGCGAACGTGTCATCCGATATGGCGCCGTCCTCGGTCATTTCGCGCGCCGCCAGCAACACCGTACGCGCCAGCGGCTCGAGTGCGCTCTCGCGACCCGCGCTTTCCGCCATGAGAGCATGCACATCGTCGTCCGTGACGCCGAAGCGGCGGCCGATGCGCAGGTGGTGCGTCCATTCGTAGGCCGCCCGCGCCAGATAGCCGACCTGCAAGATGGCCAGCTCGCGCAGGCGTCCGTCGAGCTGCGAGGTGTTGCGGATGAACATGCCGAGGCCCATGAAGGCGCGCGCTGCCTCCGGGCTGTGGGCCAGCGCCCGCATCAGGTTGATGTCCCGGTCGAGGACGTCCCGGTGCTCGGGCGCCAGGTCGTCCCGGTCGAGATAGGGTATACGTGCCATGGCGTCTTGCTCCGTGGTTCCATCGCGCCTAGAAACGCCTGACCATACCGCATCACAGGAACGGGGCTACATCATGGACTTTGCCGATCTCACCAAACGCTTTTGCGATGCCGGCTGCACGGGGGGCGCCGATCTTGCCGCGCTGTTTACCGAAGACGGCATCTATCACGACGGTTTCTACGGCGACTTCCAGGGCCGCGAGGC
>CAZKTK010000187.1:0-6512 GCA_964555535.1 uncultured Rhodospirillaceae bacterium | reverse complement strand
CGCATGGCCTGCCTGATCTTCCAGGACGAGGCGCTGCACTACTACACGCGCACGCCGGGCTTCAGCTTTGATTGACGATCCGATCACGTTCGAGCTTTTCAAGAACGCCGTCTTCGCCATTGCCGACGAGATGGCGCTGACCATTTGCCGCACCACCTATTCCGGGGTGCTGCGCGACAATATGGATTTCTCCACCGCCCTCGCCGATGCCGACGGCAGGCTGGTCGCGCAAGGGCTGACCCTGCCCGGCCATCTTGGCTCCATCCCAACCGCGCTTGCCGTGGTGGTCGAGCGCTTCGCAGACGATATGGCGCCGGGCGACGTATTCATCATGAACGACCCTTTCGATGGCGGCATGCATCTGCCCGATATCTTCCTCTTCAAACCGATCTATGCCAATGGGAAGCGTGTCGCATTTGCTGCGACCATTTGCCATCACGGCGATGTCGGCGGCCGGGTGCCGGGGTCGAATGCATCTGATTCCACCGAGATCTACCAGGAAGGCCTGCGCATTCCGCCTCTCAAGCTGTTCCATGCCGGCAAGCGCGATGAGGCGATAGCGACGTTGATCGAACGAAACGTGCGTATCCCCGTGCGCGTCATGGGCGATCTGCGCGCCCAACTCGCGGCCTGCCATATCGCGGAAGCGCAATTTCTCGAGCTGGTCGAGCGCTATGGCGCCGCGGCTTGCAGCGACTACATGGCAGAGGTGATGGACTATGCCGAGCGCCTCACCCGCGCGGCTGTGGCCGAGTTGCCCGACGGCGAATGGAGCTTCGAGGACTGGATCGACGACGACGGCATCGACGTGGGCAAGCCGATCCGCCTGTTCTGCACCATCCGCAAACATGGCGACAGCATGACCGTGGATTGGACAGGCTCGGCCGACCAGGTCAAAGGCGCCATCAACAACACGCTGTCCTACACCAAGGCCTCCGCCTACACCGCCATCCGCTCGGTACTGCCGGGCGACATCCCCAACAATGAGGGCGTCTTCCGCGTCATCGACGTGACAGCGCCTGAGGGCACCATCGCCAATGCGGTGCTGCCGGCAGCCTGCGCAGCGCGTGGCCTCACGGGCTTCCGCATGGTCGACTGCTGTTTCGGCGCCCTTGCCATGATGCTGCCCGACCGGGTCTGCGCCGCTTCCGACGGTGGCAATACGGGTGTCTCGATCGGCGGTTGGACCGACGAGCGCGAGCCTTTCATCTTTGTCGACTTCGCTTGCGGCACTTGGGGCGGGCGGCCCTGGGCGGATGGCCTGCAAGGCAATTCCAACATGTTCGCCAACATGGCCTCGCAGTCCGTGGAGGTGATCGAAGGCGAATATCCCATCCAGATATTGGCCTACGAGCTGCTCTGCGACCGGGCCGGAGCCGGCAAGTATCGCGGTGGCGCGCCCTATCGCCGCGACTACCGCCTGCTCAAGCGCGAGGCCATTCTGCAAGTGCGCGCCGATCGCATGGCCATACGCCCCTACGGGCTCTTTGGCGGCAAGGCGGGCAAGCCCGGCGCCAATTACGTCGATGGCAAGGCGCAGTCCTCAAAACTCACCTTGCAGATCCATCGCGGCGCATTGTTTCGCCACGAGCTGCCCGGTGGCGGTGGCTGGGGCAGCCCGCTGGAGCGCGACCCGCTAGCGGTCCTGGACGATGTGCGCAATGGCTATGTCAGTGTGGAGGCTGCGCGCCGCGAATACGGCGTCGTCATCGACTGCGAGGCCTGGCGTGTTGATGAACATGCCACGGTCGCGGCGCGAGAAAAAATGCTAAGTGACGCGCCGCTGCCGACGGTCTGCTGGACGGACGAATGACCAGCTACCGCGTCGGCATCGATATCGGCGGCACCTTCACCGACATCGTTCTGGTTGGCAACGACGGCAGCACGCTGGTCAAGAAGGTCTCGTCCAGCGTCGAGGACTATTCCCGCGCCATCATCGATTCCCTGACGGCACTCCTCGGCGAACACGGTATCGCGCCCGAACAGCTGTGCGAGATCATGCACGGCACCACGGTGGGCTCCAACGCCATACTCGAGGGCAAGGGCGCACGCGCGGGCCTCATCGCCAGCAAGGGCTTTCGCGACATTCTCGAAATTCGCAATCTACGCATGCCCCGGCTTTACGACCTGCATTGGGAAAAGCCGCCGCCGCTCATTCCGCGCTATCGCCGTGTGGAGGTGGACGAACGCATCGATGCCCGGGGCAGCGTGGAGGTGCCCCTCACCCGCGCCGATGCAGAACGGGCCGTGCGGGCTCTGCTCGACGAAAACGTCGAAGTGATTGCCGTCAGCCTGCTCAACTGCTTCCGCAATAGCGACCACGAGCGGCTCATCGCCTCGGTCATCGAGGCCCTGGCGCCTGGAATGCCCTATTGCCTGTCCTGCGATGTGCTGCCTGAGATCAAGGAATACGAACGCACCTCCACGACGGCGATCAATGCCTATGTCATGCCGGTCATCCGCAGCTATCTGGAGAATCTGCGTAACAATCTGGATGCCGCGGGTATCACGGCGCCGCTCATGCTCATGCAATCGAGCGGCGGGCTGATGTCAGACCGCGCCGCCGTGGAGCGGCCCTGCCACATCATCGAATCCGGCCCGGCCGGCGGCGTGGTGGGTGCCCAGGCATTGTCGAACCTCGACAACATCGTCACTTTCGACATGGGCGGCACGACGGCCAAGGCGGCGCTGATCGAAGGCGGCGCCGTGACGCGCAGCCAGCAATATTCCGTCGGGGCCGGCATCATGATCGGCTCGCGCCTCATGACTGGGTCGGGATATTTGCTCAAGACACCGGCGATCGACCTGGCCGAGGTTGGTGCGGGCGGCGGCTCGCTGATCTGGATCGATGCCGGCGGCTCATTGCAGGTCGGCCCGGAAAGCGCCGGCGCCGATCCCGGCCCGCTGGTCTATGACCAGGGCGGCACGGAGCCGACAGTGACCGACGCCAATGTCCTGCTCGGATATCTCAACCCCAACCACCTGGTCGGCGGCGAGTTGCCGCTCAATCCTGCAAAGGCCGAGGCCGCCTTCGCCGAGCGCATTGCGAAACCTCTCGGTCTCGGCGTGGCGGAAGCCGCCTATGGCGCCCATCTCATCGCGGCAGCGAACATGATCCGTGCCATCAAGGCGGTGTCCAGCGAGCGCGGTCGCGACCCGCGCGCCTTCTCCCTCTTCGCCTTCGGCGGCAACGGCCCGGTCTTCGCGGCCGGCATGGCCGAATCCCTAGGCATGGACCGCGTCGTCATCCCACCCTCGCCGGGCCTGTTCTCGTCCTTCGGCCTGCTCCAGGCAGATATCGAGCAGTACCACTCGCGCACTCTCAATCGTCTGCTGCGAGAGGTCGATCCACAGGATCTTACCGGCGCCTGGAATGCGGTCGCAGACGAGGCGCGGGCAGAGCTACGCCGCGAAGGCTTCGCCGACGAACGAATATCCATAATCCGCGTCGCCGACCTGCACTACAAGGGCCAGATCTACGATCTCTCCGTGCCCGCACCGGAAGGCGATTTCGACGCCGCCAAGATGGCCATGCTCGAAGAGGCCTTCGGCGAAGAGCACCTGCGCACCTACGGCCACCGCGCCGGGCCGGAGGAGCCCGTGGAACTGGTCAATCTACGGGTCATCGCGAAGGCGGAGTCCGATAGCGGTGCAACACCCGTCACATGGGTGCCGCAGGCGTCGGGGCCGACAACCACGCGACAAGCCTATTTCGGCAAGGCCGGCTGGTGCGACACGCCCATTCTCGGCCGCGGCGATCTCGAAACCGAAACCGCCGGCCCGGCGATCATCGAGGAATACGACGCCACCTGTGTGATTCCACCGGCCTGGTCGGGACGCCTCGACGCCGAGGGCAGTATCATCCTTACAACGCGCAGCCGTTAGCCGGATCCTGCATCGCAGGCAGGCTCTCTATCACCTTCAGCTCCATGCCATCCGGCCCCGGTATCGTCTCGAAGATGTGGATGTCCTGGATGATGTTGTTGGTGGCGGGGTCGATGCGCAAGGTGCCACGCGGGCCGGTGAAGGTGACGGCATGCATGGCAGCCACCAGAGCCGCACGATCTGCCGTATCGCCGCCACGCGCCTTCAGCGCTTCGACAATCAGGCGTGCGGTGTCGTAGCCCTGCACGGCGAACTCCGATGCCGTGCGGTCATAGGCCGCCTTGTAGGCCGCCTGGAAGGCAGCGTTCTCTTCCGACTCGATGCCAGGCACATAATTGAGGATGCCGAGGATGCCCGCGGCCGCATCGCCCTGCACATTCACATAGAGCGGCGAGGTAAGCCAGCCGGCACCGGAAAGCTGTATCGTCTCGTTGAGACCGAACTCGCGATATTGCTTGACGAACTGTATCGCCTGACCGCCGGCGAAGAAGGCAAAGACCGCGCTCGGCCCCGCTGCCTTGATCTGCGCCAGGAACGGGCCGAAGTCCTTGGTATCGCGCAAGGGCGGAAAGAACTCGCCCAGCACCGTGCCGCCGGCCGCCACATAGGTCTCGCGAAAGGCGTCCATCATCTGATGGCCGGCCGCATAATCGGCAGCGATGAGATAGATGCTGTCAAAGCCGCGTTCGACCATCCACGGACCCATGCCGCGGGTGATCTGGGCGTTGGAGAAGGACGTGCGCAACAGCCACGGGCTGCAACGCTCGCCGGTCAGCAGGTTGTTGCCCGCATTTGGGATGATCAAGGGGACCTCGCGGCCATGCACGAAGTCGCGCAGCGCGTTGGCCACGTTCGATGCCACGGGGCCGACCAGCAAATCCACGCGGTCCTGGAAGACAAGCTTCTTGGCCTTGGCGAGACCGGTATTGGGCTTGACCTCGGAATCCTCGGTCAGCAGTTCGATAGGCCGCCCGGCCACTTCCGCCCCATAGGTCGCAAAGCCCAGTTCCATGCCCTGGGTAATCTCGCTGCCGAGGCTCGCATAGACGCCCGAATAGGGCAGGATGACACCGATCTTGATCGGCTCCTCAGCCAACGCCGTCCCGGATACGCTCATCACGGCCGCAGTCAGCAGACCCGCAATCCGTTTCATGGAAACTCTCCCTTAGCTACGACTGCGCAAATGCTGCGGGCCAAGCTCCGCAAGGTTGCTCACACCGACCAAAGTCATGTTGCGGCGGATCTCGTCGCCAAGAATTTCAAAGACGCGATCGGCGCCCGCCGGCCCGCCTCCCGCCAGACCGAACAGGAAGGGCCGGCCTGTCATGCAAGCCTTGGCGCCGAGGGCCACGGCCTTGAGGATATCGGTTCCCCGGCGCACACCGCCGTCCAGAATGACCTCGGCACGCCCATCCACGGCCTCGACGATCTCAGGCAACACATCGATGGGCCCTGGCGCCTGGTCCAGCTGACGCCCGCCATGATTGGAAACGATAATCGCGCTGAAGCCCAAATCCACGGCCCGGCGCGCATCCTCGGCGCAAAGAATACCCTTGACCGCGAACGGGCCGCCCCATTCCTCGATCATCCAGGCCGCATCGTCCCATGACAGCGATGGGTCGAACTGGGAATCGATGAACTTGCTCAGCATCGTCAAGTCATTATCGACGTCCGAGCCTTCGATATTGGGCAAGGTGACCTTGGGTGCCGTCAGGTAGTCACGCCAAAACCATGCGGGATGACGCAGCACGTCGTAGACCAGTTGTGGGCTGATCTTCAGCGGCAGGCCGAAATGGTTGCGGAAGTCGCGCTCGCGCTTGCCGAGGACCGGCACGTCGACGGTCAGGCAAAGTGCCTTGTAGCCCGCTTCTTTGCAGCGACGGATATACTCGCCGGTCAAGGAGCGGTCGCGCCAGACATAGATCTGGAACCACATTGCGCCGTCGGGGCCGGCGGCGGCGGCGGCATCCTCGATGCTGGTGGCGGCGCCGGTCGACAGGGTGTAGATCGAGCCGGCCCGTCTTGCCGCGGCAGCCAGGGCGCCCTCGCCCTCGCGCCGGAACAGCTTCACGATACCCGTGGGCGAGACGATCAGCGGCAAGTCGATCTTGCGCCCCATCACCTCCGTGCTGGTATCGACGGAATCGAGACCGGCCAGCATGCGTGGCACCAGGTCGTAATGGCCGAAGCCCGACATGCTGTGGCGCAGGGACACTTCGTCCTCGGCGGCGCCGTCTATGAAATCGAATACGGCGCGCGGCAGACGCCGCTTGGCAAGCGCGCGCAGATCCGATACCGCAGGGCAGTAATCTACGGGACTGGGAATGGAACGATCTCCGGATGGCAGGGCAAAGCCGCAAGGACGCGCGACATTAGCCCAGCCCTGCCTCCAGGATCAAGTTACCGCTCACCGCATTTACGCGGTACCGATTTGTGAGACAGAGCGGCGCAGGCGCCAGCGTAAGCGCCACAGGTCATGGTCCTGAATGCCGAGAAAGATCGGTTCTCCTTCCTGGCGATAAATATTGATCTTGGCGTTGAAGATATCTCGGGTATAGCCGTGCTTGTCGGTAAGGCGATAGCGGCTTACCAGAAACCCGCCGTCGGGGAAGGATTCGCCGGTCAGG
>CAZKTK010000186.1:0-6529 GCA_964555535.1 uncultured Rhodospirillaceae bacterium | reverse complement strand
GATGCCTCGGGCACCTTCAATATCTCCACCGGCGCCGCGCTGGTGGTGGCGGCCTGCGGCGTTCCGGTGGCCAAGCACGGCAACCGCGCCATGTCGTCCAAATCAGGCTCGGCGGATATCCTGACCGCGCTCGGCGTCAATATCGATGCGGACATGCCGCTGGTGGAGCGCGCCATCGCGGAGGCCGGCATCGGCTTTCTCATGGCGCCGCGCCATCACGGTGCCATGCGGCATGTGGCCGGCACCCGTGTCGAACTTGGCACCCGCACGGTGTTCAATATTCTCGGCCCCCTCTCCAATCCCGCCGGTGCCGAGCGCCAGGTGATCGGCGTGTTCGACGCCAAATGGCTGCGCCCCATGGCGGAGGTGCTCGGCAAGCTCGGCTCCAGCCGGGTCTGGGTGGTCCACGGCGACGACGGCATGGACGAGCTGACCACCACCTGCGGCTCCCAGGTTGCCGAGCTCAAGGACGGCCAGGTCTCGACCTTTGCGGTAACGCCCGAGGATGCCGGCCTCGCGCGTGCCGATGCGGCGGCGCTGAAAGGCGGCGACCCGGACGAGAATGCGGCCGCGCTGAAAGCCGTGCTCGACGGCGAGCCCGGTGCCTATCACGACATCGTGCTGCTCAATGCCGCCGCCGCCCTCGTCGTGGCGGAGAAAGCCACCGATCTCGCCGACGGCGTCGCCCAGGCCGCTGTCGCGGTCGATGCCGGCAAGGCACGCGAGGTGCTGGCAACGCTCGTCGCCATCACCAACGGCGACGCCTGATGAGTGACGTTCTCGCCCGTATCTGCGCTGACAAGCGCGAGCATATCCGCGCCTGCCAGGCGGCGCGGCCGATGGCACAGCTGCAAGCCGAGCTGGCCTCTGCAGCGCCGCCGCGCGATTTCATCGGCGCGCTCGATGCCGCCGCAGCGAACGGCATCGGGCTGATCGCGGAAATCAAGAAGGCCTCGCCGAGCAAAGGGCTGATCCGGGCCGATTTCGATCCCCCTGCCCTGGCCCGCGCCTATGCCGAGGGCGGCGCGTCCTGCCTCTCGGTGCTCACCGATACGCCTTATTTCCAGGGCGAGGACTCCTACCTGACCGCGGCCCGGGACGCGGTTTCGCTGCCGGCGCTGCGCAAGGACTTCATGCTCGACCCCTATCAGGTGACAGAGGCCCGCCTGCTGGGCGCCGATTGCATCCTCTTGATCATGGCGGCCCTTGCCGACGATCAGGCGCGGGAGCTTGAGGCGGCGGCGGTGGAACTCGGCATGGCCGTGCTTGTCGAGGTTCACGATGCCGCAGAGATGGAGCGGGCCCTGGCCCATCTCGAGAGTCCCTTGATCGGCATCAACAACCGCAATCTCAAGACCCTTACGGTGGATATCGCGACAACCGAGAAGCTGGCGCCGATGGTGCCGGAGGGGCGTCAGGTGGTCTGCGAAAGCGGCATTGCCAGCCCGGCCGATATCGTGCGCATGCGCCGTGTCGGCGTGCGGCGCTTTTTGATCGGGGAATCGTTGATGCGCCAAGCTGACGTGACCGGCGCCGTGCGCACATTGCTGGCACCCCAGGAGGTGAGCTGACATGGCCGACTTCACCCACTTCGACGCCGAAGGCAAGGCGGTGATGGTCGATGTCGGCGCCAAGGAGGAGACCGAGCGCGTCGCGGTGGCCGAGGCTCGGGTGGTGATGGCGCCCGAGACGCTGCGCATGATCATGGCCGGCGATCACAAGAAGGGCGATGTGCTGGGCGTTGCGCGCCTGGCCGGCATCATGGCGGCCAAGCGCACGCCCGACCTGATCCCCCTCTGCCATCCCCTGGCGTTGACCTCGGTGGCGGTGGAGCTCGTCTGCGTCGAGGCGGACAATGCCGTCGACATCAGCGCCACCTGCAAGCTCAAGGGCCGAACTGGCGTCGAGATGGAGGCCCTGACTGCCGCTTCCGTCGCGGCACTCACCGTCTATGACATGTGCAAGGCCGTGGACAGGGGCATGCGTATCGAACAAGTGCGCCTGCGTCATAAATCCGGCGGCAAATCGGGAACCTACGATGCCGACTGACTTGATCTCCGTTGCCGATGCCCTGGACAGGGTGGTCGGTGCCATGCCGCTTTTGCCCGCCGAGCAGGTCCCCGTCGGCGAGGGGTTGGGGCGGGTGCTTGCAGAGGACGTGGTTTCCCGGCGCACCCAGCCGCCCGCCGACGTCTCCGCGATGGACGGCTACGCCGTTCGCGCCGCGGATGTCGCCGAGGTGCCCGTCACCCTGCGGCGGATCGGCGAATCAGCTGCCGGCGGCAGTTATGACGGCACCGTCGGCGCCGGCGAGACCGTGCGCATTTTCACCGGCGCGCCGGTGCCTGCCGGTGCGGACAGCGTCATCATGCAGGAGGACACCGAGGTCGAAGGCGACCAGATCACTTTCACGGAGGCGGCGCAGCTCGGTCGGCATATCCGCCTTGCCGGCCTCGATTTCCGTGATGGCGATGTCGGGCTCGAAGCGGGCACCCTGCTGACCACCCGCCATCTCGCCCTGGCGGCGGCCATGAACTGGCCCTGGTTGGCAGTGCGGCGGCGCCCGCGTGTCGCCATTCTCGCCACCGGCGACGAGGTGGTCATGCCCGGCGATCCGATCGGCAAGAGCCAGATCGTCAGCTCCAACTCGCTCGCCCTGGCGGCAGCGGTTAGGGCTTGCGGCGGCGAGCCCGTGGTGCTGGGCATCGCGCCTGACGATGCCGACGCCCTTGGCGCGATGGCGGCCGGCGCGGCGGGCAATGACATGCTGGTGACCACCGGCGGTGTTTCGGTCGGCGATCACGACCTTGTGGCCAAGGTGCTCGGCGAGCAGGGCCTGGATGTGGATTTCTGGCGTATCGCCATCCGCCCCGGCAAGCCGCTGCTGTTCGGCAGCCTGCTCGGCACGCCGTTCGTGGGGCTGCCGGGCAATCCGGTCTCGGCGCTGGTTTGCGCGCTGGTCTTCATGCGTCCTGCCCTGGCTGCGATGCAGGGCATGAGCGCCACGGACGACTTGCGCCAGGCCCGCCTCGCCGCGCCACTGCGTGCCAACGACCGGCGCCAGGACTATTTGCGGGCGCATCTGCGCCGCGGCGAAGACGGTACCCTCGAGGCGGAAGCCTATAGCGTCCAGGACAGCTCCATGCTTTCGGCACTTGCCGGGGCCGACGCGCTGATCCTGCGCCCGCCCCACGCGCCCGCGTTGGAAGCCGGCGATATGGTCGACGTGCTGATGTTCCCCGGCGGCGCGGTGAGCTTCTGAACCGCTTGACACGCATCCGGAACCAAACTAGAACATGTGCCGACGTTTTGGTTTTGTTCCATATGTTGTGGCGGTAATGACATGTTGACTCGCAAGCAGCACGAGCTGTTGGTCTTCATCAACCAGCGACTGGAGGAAACGGGCATCTCGCCTTCTTTCGAGGAGATGAAGGAGGCGTTGAGTCTGCGCTCAAAGTCGGGCGTGCACCGTTTGATAACGGGGCTCGAGGAGCGCGGCTTCATTCGCCGCCTGCCCCATCGCGCGCGGGCGCTGGAAGTGCTCAAGGCGCCGGAGGATTCCGGTGCTGCCGCCAAGTCCACGGATGAGGGCGGTGCCAAGGTGGTGCGGCCCAATTTCGCCAGCAAGCCTGTGGCCACGGAATCTGCTGCAGTGTCCCTGCCCCTGTTCGGTCGCATCGCCGCCGGCACCCCCATCGAGGCCCTGAGCGAGCCCGAGCGGTCCGTCGAGATCCCGCCATCGATGCTCGGGCGCGGCGAGCACTATGCTTTGGAGATCGCCGGCGATTCCATGGTCGAGGCCGGCATTCACGACGGCGACGTCGCGGTTATTCGGCGCAGCGACACCGCCGACAACGGCGATATCGTCGTGGCCCTGGTCGACGACCACGAGGCCACCCTCAAGCGCCTGCGCCGCAAGGGCAAATCGGTGGCGCTGGAGCCTGCCAACGCGGCCTATGAGACGCGCATCTTCGGCCCCGACCGGGTCAAGGTGCAGGGCCGCCTGGTCGGCCTTATCCGCCACTACTGAGGTCGCGCGCCCAGGGCCGTCCGCGGCGATCGTCGGCGGCTCGCCGCATTGACAGCACTCCGCCGTCCCCGCTCAGCCAGATGGCATGCCCGCCATGGCGCCAAAGGTCGAAGCGGTCGATGAACGGGCGACCACTGCAGGCCCTGCCGACAGGCACCAGACTCACCAGCACATCGGCTGCCGCGCAATCCTCGGCAATGGCGCGGGGGTCCTTGATCAAAGCTACGGTCGGGCCGGTACGGGGCCGGTAGAGGCAGCCCAGGCCATCGCATCGCAGACTGCCGTTCGACCAGCTCATCCCCGGATCCGGCCAGGGTGGCGATGTATCTTGGCCTGCGCGGCGCAACCAGATGTCGCCAACGAAAGTCGCCACGCGCAAGCTCGACAGCGAAAGCGCACCCTCCCCATCACGGACCGCGAACAGGCGACCGCTTTCGTCCACAAGCAGATCGGACTGTTGCGTATCGAGCGCAACGAACAGGCCCGCCGCCATCGCGGCGAGACCGAACCAGCGCCAGCGATATTGCCACAGGCATAGCCAAAGACCGCCGAGCGAGATCAGGGCGATGGCCGAGACAGGCCATGCCGGCACCAAGGTCACGGCCGCGGGCAAGGCAGCACAAGTCCGGGCCACGGCGACGACTGCCGCAATGCCCCACTCCATCGGCACCAGGGCGAGGCTTTCCAGACCCAGCGGCATCAGGAGCATGCCATGCAGGCCCCAGGGCATGATCCACAGCGCCGTAATCGGCACGGCCACGAGATTGGCCACGAGGCCGAGGCTCGCGACGCGCCCGAAGTGATAGGCGGCGAAGGGGGATGTTGCCAGACTGGCCACCACCGTCGTTGCGGCTACGGCCCCGACATAGAGGAGTACGCGCCGCCCCGGGCGTGGCGTCCAGTCTGTCATCGGTCGCCAGCGCCTGACGGCCTCGTAAAAGGCGACCAGCGCGACGACCGCCGCGAAAGACATCTGGAAAGATGCGCCGAGCAGGCTTTCCGGCCGCAGCAGAAGCACCAGCAAGGCCGCCCAGGCCACCGGGCGCATGGATATCGCCTCGCGGTCGATGAGCACCGCGAACAGGACCAGGCCCGCCATGATGAAGGCGCGCTGGGTCGGCACCGTCGCGCCTGTCAGCAGCAGATAGACGAAGGCGGCGGCCAAGGCGGCAACCGCCGCCACTTTCTTGATCGGCCAAGCCAGCGCCAATGGCTCCACAGTGGCCAACAGAAAGCGCACGACGAAGAAAGCGAATCCGGCCACCAGGCCGAGGTGCAGGCCGGATATGGCAAGCAGGTGTGCCAGTCCCGCGTCGCGCAAGGCTTCCGATACGTCGTCGGGAATGCGGCCGCGAAGGCCCGTCAGCAAGGCGACGGCTATGGCTGCCTCGTGGCCGCTCATCGCGGCATCGATTCGCTCGGCTATGGCAAGGCGCACGCCGGCCACCGCTTCGCGCCAGCCGGACGGGCGCGCCAGGGTCAGCGGCTGCGCCCTGCTCACGGCGTAGCCCACCGCGCCAATCCCTTGGTAGAACAAGGCGCGGCCGAAATCATAGGCGCCGGGTGCTGCCGGGCGTGGCGGCGGCATCAGGACCGCCCGCATGCCGATGTGAGCGCCGGGCTTCACCGCCTCTCCCGGCGCGTTGATAACCAAGCGCACCCGGCGTGGCGTCGCCTCCGGCGCAAGGCCCTCGACCGACGGCTCGTCGATTACCGCACGCACGCCGACCTTGCGCGGTTCCACCAAAACCACACGGCCTGAAACATCCACTGGGCCGAGTTTGCGGGACAGCAAGGGCTCGTCCACCAAGGCTGTTCGCAAGCCGCTTATCGCCAGGCCTGTCAGGATCAGCGCGGGTACCAGGGCCGCCAGGGCATATCCGCCCCTGCTCAGACCGACCCATATCAGCACTGGGGCGGTCACGGCAGCACCCAACAAGACGCTCATCGGCGGCGAGCCGGGCCAGGCGAAATAGAGTGCGACGCCCAAGCCCAGCAAGACCGGCAGCCACAGCGGCAGGCGCTGGCGCTCGCCGAGCAGCACCGTATGCAGACGCGATAGCCGCGCGCCGGATATGTCGTCGCTCATCAGCATGGGTTCGCCCCCGGACCCGAGTATGCTAGGTAGCGGCCAAACGCGCCATTGCCTCGCGGAGCTTGTTCCCCATGACCGTCGTCACCCGTTTCGCCCCTTCGCCAACCGGATTCCTGCATATCGGCGGGGCGCGGACGGCTTTGTTCAATTGGCTTTATGCCCGTCACCATGGCGGGCGCTTCCTGTTGCGTATCGAGGACACAGACCGCGCCCGCTCCACTGATGCGGCGGTCGACGCCATCTTCGACGGCATGCGCTGGCTGGAACTCGACTGGGACGATGAGCCGGTACATCAGTTTGCGCGCGCCGATCGACATGCCGAGGTTGCCGCCGGCATGCTCGAGTCGGGGCTCTCCTATCGCTGATATTGAACGGAGGAGGAGCTGGCGGAGATGCGCGAGCAG
>CAZKTK010000185.1:0-6545 GCA_964555535.1 uncultured Rhodospirillaceae bacterium | reverse complement strand
AACATTCAAACCAGACGAATGCGCCAACTTCCTCGCAAACGCAGGATATGGTTCCATCTCATCCTGAAGGGCTCTATTCAAAGAGGCTGGGGTCCTCGCTGATCACCTGGTCGAGGGCGCGGTCGATCTTCACGCGCACCTCCTGCTCGATCTTGATGGCCAGGTTTATGATGATCGGCTTGTCCGGCGCCTCGACCTTGACGGTCGGCGCACACGCCGCTGCCTGAGACAGCAGCACGGCTACGAGAACCATGAAAAAAGCCGTGTCATGGCCCACTTCTATGCGCGAGGCGGCAGAACCCCGCAGTGACGGACGACACAGGAGATATCGGTTGTGTGAACTGGTTCATACCCAGAACCGAAAACCCCTGTCAGCGTAAGGTGTTCGGCCGATACACAGGCACTTCCGCGGTAGGAGGCAGGATGTTCGACCCCACGTCACTGGCGATCGATGCGTTTCTCGATCTGCTCAAAGAGGACTATCTGGCAACATACGGCCAGCAGGAGCCCGATTATCCGGGCATCGTCGCCTTTGCCGGGCGCATAGCGCTGGAAAACATCGCCAACAGCGATGCCCCGTACCACGATGTCCGTCACACCATGATGGTCACCCAGGCGGGCCAGGCTATCCTCAAGGGCAAGCATCTGTGCGAAGGCGGAGTCGGCCCGCACGAATGGCTGCACGCCATCCTTTCCATGCTTTTCCACGATATCGGCTTCGTGCGCGGGCTCTTGCGCGACGACCGCGAAGGCAGCTACGTGACAGACGACCAGGGCGGCCGCGTCACCCTGATGCCCGGCGCCAGCGATGCGGCGCTGTGCCCCTACCATATCGACCGCGGCAAGCGCTTCGTGCGCGAGCGCTTCGCCGGCCACGCCACGATCGCCGCCGAGATCATCTGCGCCAATATCGAGCGTACCCGTTTCCCGGTCCCCGATACGGGCGACAGCCATGTTGCCGATGATATGCCCGGTCTGGTGCGCGCCGCCGATTTCGTCGGCCAGCTCGGCGACATCAATCACACCCGCCACCTTTCGGCGCTCTTCGTCGAGCTGCAGGAGACCGGTACGACGACGCGGCTCGGCTTCAACAATGCCGCCGATCTGCGCCGCGACTATCCTGCATTCTTCTGGCGGACGGCGAGCCCCTTTATGGAAACCGCGAACCGCTATCTGCGCATCACCAACGAAGGCCGGGAATGGCTGGCACGCCTATACGCCAACGTTTTCGCGGAAGAGCACGACCTTGCCTCGGCCGGCCCAGAACGGGCCCTGGGCGAGCCGCTGCCTAAGGCCATGGGGCTGCGCTAGAGCCCTTCAGGATTAGAGGGAGCCGCTCTGGACGGCAGCTCGAACCAGAAGGTGCTGCATTCGCCGACGGCACTGTCGAAATCGAGGTGGCCGTTCATGCTTTCGATGAGCTGGCGACTGATGGTCAGGCCGATGCCGGTGCCTTCGATTCTCGACGCTTCCATGCCGACGCGGGAGAAGGGACGAAAGACCTCGTCGTGATTGTCGGCCGATATGCCACTGCCGGTATCGGCGATGCTGAGCCGCAGCTTGCCTTCCTCTCCAGCATCCGCTTGCACCGTCACGGTGCCATTGTCGCGATTGTATTTGACGGCGTTGGACAGCAGGTTGAGCAGAACTTGCTTGAGCCGGCTCTGGTCGGCCAGCACATGGGGTTGCGATTCGAAGCCCCCGTTCAGAATGAATGTGACGCCGCGCTCGTCCGCGAGCGGCTGCACCAACAAGATGCTCTGCCTCACGATCTCTGCCACGTCCACGGCCTCCAGGACCAGGTCGACGCCGCCCGATTCTATCTTTGAAAGGTCGAGCACGTCGTTGATCAGGGACAGCAGGTGCTGGCCGCCCTCCACGATGTGCTCGATGCTCGTCCTCTGCTCTTCGGTCAGCGGCTGATCGGGATAGTCCCGCTGCATCTGGGCGAAGCCGAGGATCGCGTTGAGCGGCGTGCGCAGCTCATGGCTAATCGAGGACAGGAACTCGCTCTTGGCCTGGTTAGCCGCGCCCGCGGCCCGCCACGCCGAGAGCAGCTCCTGCTCCACGCGCTTCCTTTCGGTGATATCGCGCACGAGGCCCGTGAACAGCCGATCGCCATCGAGACCGACTTCGCTGACCGCGATCTCCATCGGGAAGGTCGAGCCGTCCTTGCGCCGTCCCCTGACTTCGCGCTCGACGCCAATGGCCCGGGCCAAACCCGTCAGCAGATAGTTGCGGATATACGCCTCATGACGGTCGCTGTAGGGCTGCGGCATCAGGACATTGACATTCCTGCCGATCATCTCCTTCGGGTCGTAGCCGAACATCTCGCCGGCGCTGCGGCTGAAGGATTCGATAATGCCGTCTTCATTGATCACGATGATGCCGTCGACGGCGCCATCCATGATGATGCGCAGGCGCTCCTCGCCCCGTTGCAAAGCGCGGGTCCTATCTGCGACCCGCGCCTCGATTTCCTCGTTGAACTGGCGCAACGCGTCCTCGGCGCGCTTGCGCTCGCTGATATCGGAGAAGATGGCCTGAATGGCCGGCTCGCCTTCCCAATCGACGACCATAGCGCGCCACTCGACCCAGCGGACCGAGCCGTCGCGGCGCAACACACGCATCTCATAGTCGCGCGGCGCCTCCTTGCCTTGCACGCGTCGCGCGCGATAGCCCTGGGTGCGTACGATGTCGTCGGGATGGACATAAGTGTCGATGCTGTCCAGCGCATAGAGCGGCGGCGGATCCTCATAGCCAAGCATGTCCGCCATGGCCTGGTTGGCCAGCAGCACCTTGTTGTTGCGATGCACGACGATGCCCTGGATGGAGCCTTCGACAAGATTGCGAAAACGTTCTCCGCTCAGACGGATCTCTTCCTGCTGGCGTGTCAGCTCGGTGATGTCGTAGAGGCCCCCGAAGATTGCCGATTCGCCGCCAAAGTTGAAAAGCTTGCCCGAAACCGCGACCCAAAGCTCGTCGCCATTCGGCAGCCTGACTTTGTGTTCCTGGTTGTGAACTTCTCCTGTCGCTTCCAACGTGGCCACCAATCGTGCCCGGTCGCTCGAATCGACATAGATATCGGCAGCTTTTTTGCCCACGGCATTCTCAGGCAGCTGAAAGAGCTTTTTATAATGTTCGTTCGCGAACAGAATGGTGCCGTCGGAGATGCGCGTTATCACGCTGGGGATGGGATTCGCCTCGACGATGGCTTCGGTCTTCTTTTTAGTGTTCCGCCTATCCGTTATATCACTAAACACGTCGAGGATGGCCGGCTCGCCCTGCCAGTCTATCTTTACCGAGCGGCTTTCCAGCCAGGTTTCTCCGCCATCCCTGCGCAGCGCCTGGAACTCGTATAGCTTCGGCGGCGCCTCCCCGCGCAGACGGTCCTCTGCATATCAACGGATGCGTTCCCTTTCTTCCGCCGATAACCAGGCATCGACCGTGCCAAGACCCAATATGTCGTCCGGGCTGTCATAGCCGAGCAGGTCGGCGAATGCCTGGTTCACAAACAATAGCGTGTCGTAGCGGTGAACGGGAATGCCTTCGGCCGCATTATCCACCAGGCTGCGAAAGTTTTCGTCACCTTTGTCTTCGTGTCACTGATCATGGTCTTCTACCGATATCTTGTCGCCCGATTGACGGGGCGGTCGCATGACATCTGCCCGGCATGCGATCGCGCGGGGCCGAACCGGCCAGCATCAAGGGTTCGCCCCGGCTGCGCGGGACGCGGATGCTTAGCAGGCGTGGCAAGGACGGGGCTTTGGCCCCATCACGCTAACAAGACACGTAAGGCTGAGATCGTGCGGCCCAATCGACAGCCACCGGCATGCCATCGGCGGACGAGCGGGGAACTCTCGACGGCTGAGCCGCCGCAAAACCAGGCCATTCTCGAGACCCACGAGGTTCGATTCTTTTCATTATCCGAACTCCAACATCCATCCCGCTCCTCGCATAGAAATACAACTAAGTGTATTAATAAATGGTTTTCAACCGTAGTTCCGCACGCGGAACGAGCATTTCTATGAGTCTCAAGGACTTGCGGGTGAGGACGCAGCGCTGGCAGCCGATGAAGAATCCGGCCCTAGAGCGAATCGAGAATTTCTTGCCGCTTGACCTCGTATTCGAAATCGGACACCAGGCCCGCATCGCGAAGCGCGTCGAGTTTGCGCAGGCGCGCCTCGATATCGTCTTCGGCGGCGGGCGGTGCCTGGGGTGGTGCGACGGCTGTCATGAGAGGCTTTTCCGTGGCGACCAGACGCCTCAGTTCCGGCGATTCGCCTTGCCTGAGAGCAGGAAGATGCGCCAGCTCCATGGTGATGGAGCTGCCGAGATCAGCGAGTGCAAAATTGCCCCGGCCAATCGCAACCCTGAAGCCCGCAAAGTCTATGACTTCGGTGGAGAATGGCGCCCCGGCAGGCTGCATGATCACGGCGTCACCGTCGGGCAGCCGGTCGAGCACCAGTGCCATCACCGCATACTCGCCGGGCTGGTGCGGATCGCCGGAAGGGCTGACCAACTGGTCGTTCTCGACAATCAGCTTGACCAACTCGGCATGGGTGAGGTTGCCCAAGAGCGGCTGCGGCAGCAGCGCCCTCGGCACCACGAAGAAGCGCGTGTCCGGTTGGATCGGCGCCACCACCCTGGCCATGCCGGCCTCTATGGTGATGCCCGTTGCCGCGGCGCGATAGTGCAGCAACACATCGAGGATCACGCGGCGGGCAAATACGTCCTGCAGCACGAAATGCGCGAGCAGGCGGCGTCCGGAGGGGTCGTCATTACGTTGCGAATAGGCATCAATGCCGATCCGCTGGACACTGAAACCCTGATACTGAAAAGTCGGTTCGTGCAGTCCGGCAACGGCTTGCGGCTGTACGGTCACCGCGAGCTCAAGCGAGGCGGTATCGAATCCTCGGATCGTGGCGATCGCGCCATAGACCGCTAGCTGAACTTCGCCAGGCAATGCGTCGATTGCCGTGGTGTCGATCTTTTGCGCGTTGGCCTGGCCGGAAATGCCCAACAATATCGCCAGCCCAATTCCCATCAGCCTGATCCGCCAGGAGAAGCTCATTGGCGATCCGCTCATCTTGCCCTCCGCCTTGATGCTGAATCAATACTTGTTCGCCGCATAGCCGCCACCCTCGATCAGGACCACCTTTGTCGTTTCGGTGGCGAAGGTGCCGCCGCCCGGCACCACAGCATTCAACGCCGTCTTGGTGATATCGATGGCGATCGTCTTATCGACCTCGCCATCGTTGATCGTGACCATGGTCGCGATCCCGATGACGCCTGCGATCAGCGGGACGACAACGCCGGCTATAGGCGCGCCAAGTGTGGCGAGGGGTAGGCCAAAGCCGATGCCTATGGAGGTGAATATGGTGGACACCACGGTCTTGCCGATGTCCTTGAGGTAATCATCCTCGGCCTGCTGGCGTATCTCGTCCGCCTCCTCCTGCAACACCGCCACCTTCTGCTGGCATGTCGCATTGCACCCTGCGGGCTTGACGGGCGCTGGCGCTGGCGCCGGAGGCGCGGGGGAAACGGTCGGCGCAGGCGGCACGGCAGCCACGGTCGCCGGCGGTGGCGGTGGTGTCGTCGTCGCCGCAGGTCCCGGTGCCGGTGGCACTGCCGCCGCCGGCGCGGCCGGGGCTGGAGCCGGTGGAGCCGGTGGCGCCGTTGCGAGCACGGGCCGCCACGGCGATATGGTCGGCGCAGGCGGCACGGCAGCCACGGTCGCCGGCGGTGGCGGTGGTGTCGTCGTCGCCGCAGGTCCCGGTGCCGGTGGCACTGCCGCCGCCGGCGCGGGCAGGGGCTGAACGCGGCCTGTTACCCCAGCTGCCGGCGATGTTGTCGTTGCGGCAGGCGGCGGCACCACGGCAACGGCTAGCGGCAGCGACGGCGCCACGACCGTGTCGACGAACGCCATGATGATGTTGCAGTCATCCTTGGCGCTGCCAGTGGCCGGCGGCACGCCGAAGAAGTCCAGGGCCGCGGTGTAGACCACCTCCACCGCCTCGCCCACCGCCGCGCGGGCATCGCCGTTGCTCTTATAGGCGCCATTCGCGATCCTCACGAAATCGCTGACCAGACCCGGCGGATAGCCCGTGATGCCGGCGTCATTCAGCATCGTGGTGACCGCCGGCGCGCTGAGGGTGGCGATTTCCTCATAGGACATGCCGCCGATGGCATCGGTGACAACGGCCTTGAATACAGCCGAAAGCTCGGCGTCTGAGAACATCTCTTGCATCGGCTCGCCCTGCGCCGCCACGCCCTCGCCGGAACCGGGTGCCGGCGCGACCGTCGTGGGCGGCACCTGGATCGGCTTCGGTGCGACCACGGGCGGCGGCGGCGATATGGACGGCGAAGGGCTATGCTGCGCCTGCGCCGCCGTGGCCCAGGCGAACGTCACGATGGCCAGGGCTGCCGCCGAGCGGCACCAATGTCCGAGATTCTGCATCGTCAAGGTCATACGCGCTCACTCATCCGTTGCCTGACGGGATCGGGGACCGCATCCAGTCGAGATAGATCGTAAATGGCGAAGGTGC
>CAZKTK010000184.1:0-6554 GCA_964555535.1 uncultured Rhodospirillaceae bacterium | reverse complement strand
CGCGGGCGTCGGTTTCCGCGTCCGGCGACGAGGAGCTCGGCGAGTCCTCGTCGCCCTGATAGCCCATCAACTGGCCCGGATCGATCAGGCCCGTGGCGCGCCCGCTGCCGAAATTGACCGTGACGCGACCGTCATAGATCTCGTAGCCGGTGGCCTCCGCATGGGAAATGCGCTCCAGCGGCGCCACCTGGTCGAGAAAGGCCCGGGCATAGGCAATGACCTTGTCGCCGCGCACCGGATTGTAGCTCCCGGCGCGGGTCGCCCCGTCATCCTCGGAAATGGCATCGGTGCCGTAGAGGGCATCGTAAAGGCTGCCCCAGCGCGCATTGGCGGCGTTCAGGGCGTAGCGCGCATTGGTCACGGGCACCACCAATTGCGGCCCCGCAAGGGTGGCGATCTCGTCGTCCACATTGGCGGTGCTGGCGGCGAACGGCTCGCCCTCCGGCAGCAGATAGCCGATCTCGGTCAGGAATTCCTTGTACTCGGCGGCGTCGAAGCCCTGTTCGCGCCTCTCCCGATGCCAGGCGTCGACCTTTGCCTGCAGCTCGTCGCGGCGGGCCAGCAGCTCGGCGTTGCGCGGCCCCAGATCGCTGAGGATGGCGGCAAGACCCGCCCATACCGCATCGGCCTCGAGCCCGGTGCCGGGGACCGCCTCGTCATTGATGAAATCGTACAGCACTTTGTCGACGGCAAGGCCATGGGCCTGGACGCGTTCGCTCATTTTTCTCTCCAACCTTCTCGTTCAGCGCGGGCAAGCGCCTGTGTTCCCCATCTTTGGGCGAAGAGTCAATGCGCGAAAGGGCTCGTGGTCGGACAACGGAGGCGTCATTATGGTGCCATGTTGCTACCGACAACCATCAGCGGAAGCCTGCCGAAGCCCTCCTGGCTGGCCCACCGCCAAGCCCTCTGGGCGCCGTGGCGCCTCGAGGATGGGGATGATTTGGCCGAGGCCAAGCGCGATGCGGTGCGCCTTGCCATCGCCGATCAGGAGCGCGCGGGCATCGATATCGTCAGCGACGGCGAGCAGTCGCGCCAGCATTTCGTGCACGGCTTCCTGGAGCAGGTCGATGGCATCGATTTCGCCAACAAGCGGCGCATCGGCATTCGCGCCGACCGCTACGAAGCGGATTGCCCGACCGTGGTCGGCGAGCTGCACCGCCGCGGCCCGGTGCACCAGGCCGATGTGCGTTTCGCCCGCGCCCAGACCGCGCGCAAGCTCAAATTCACCCTGCCCGGGCCGATGACCATCGTCGATACCCTGGCCGACGACCATTATGGCGACCGGCCGCGCATGGCCATGGCCTTCGCGCGAATCCTGAACGAGGAAGCGCGCGAGCTGGTCGCCGCCGGCGCCGACGTCATCCAGTTCGACGAGCCCGCCTTCAACGTCTATCTCGACGAGGTCGCGGATTGGGGCATCGCGTGTCTGGAGGCCGCCATCGATGGGCTCGCCTGCACCACGGCGGTGCATATCTGCTATGGCTACGGCATCGAGGCCAACAATGCCTGGAAGGGCACACTGGGCGAAGCCTGGCGGCAATACGAAGTGACCTTCCCCACCCTCGCCGCCAGCACCCTCGACCAGGTCTCCCTCGAAGTCGCCGGCTCGAACGTGCCGCTCGCCGTGCTCGACCTGCTCGGGACCAAGGACATCCTGCTCGGCGCCATCGATGTCGCCAGCGACACGGCCGAGACCCCGGAACAGGTCGCGGCAACGATCCGCAGCGCCCTCGAACATGCCCCCGCCGAGCGCATCGTGCCCTGCACCAATTGCGGCATGGTGCCCTTGGCGCGCGACCTCGCCGTCGCCAAGATGCGGGCGCTCGCCGCCGGCGCCGCCATTGTCAGGGAGGAGCTTGGCGCGGCGTAAGCCGGCGTGCTAGTGTTCGCCGCGCTGAGAAGAGGGAAGCCGGTGACGTGTCGTGTCCGCGATGCCAG
Organism: uncultured Rhodospirillaceae bacterium; assembly: GCA_964555535.1. Lineage (GTDB taxonomy): Bacteria > Pseudomonadota > Alphaproteobacteria > UBA7887 > UBA7887 > UBA7887. The sequence goes on along the minus strand of CAZKTK010000184.1, from coordinate 4,616 downwards.
TCCGGCGCTGCCCCCGCAACTGTAGACGGTGAGGCTTGCGGCGACAGGCCACTGACACCTGCGTGTCGGGAAGGCGTCGCGAGCCGGCGACCCGAAGCCAGGAGACCTCCTCAGGCACGTGTTGACCCTGTCATCTTCGGAGGGAAGGTGTGACCCAAAGCCGCCACGCCAAGATACCCGCTACCGTCGTTACCGGTTTTCTCGGTGCCGGCAAGACCAGCCTGATCCGCAACCTGCTGGAAGGCGCCAACGGCCGCCGGCTGGCGATAATCGTCAACGAATTCGGCGATATCGGCGTCGATGGCGAGATGCTGGCGGAATGCGGTAACGAGGCCTGCGGCGAGGACGACATCGTCGAGCTCGCCAATGGCTGCATCTGCTGCACGGTGGCGGACGATTTCCTGCCCGCCATGCAAGCACTGCTGGAACGCGACGAGCCGCCCGAGCACATCATTGTAGAGACCTCTGGGTTAGCCCTGCCCAAACCCCTGGTGCGCGTTTTCGGCTGGCCCGAGGTGCGCACGCGGGTGACCGTCGACGGCGTCGTCACCGTGGTGGACTGCCATGCTGTCGCCGCCGGGCGCTTCGCCGACGATATGGCGGCGCTCGAAGCCCAGCGCCAGGCCGATGACGCCCTCGACCATGACGCGCCACTCGCCGAGCTGTTCGCCGACCAGCTCGCCTGCGCCGACATGGTCATTCTGAACAAGACCGACCTGGTGGGCGAAGATGCCTTGCAGACGGTGCAAAGCGAAGTCGCAGCAGGCGTGCGCGGCGGTGCGGTCAAGGTAGTGCCGACGGCGGGAGCGGCTGTCTCCCCCGAGATCCTTTTCGGCATCGGCGCCGCGGCCGAGGACGACCTGGACTCGCGCCCATCCCACCACGACGACGAGGGCGAGCACGACCACGACGATTTCGACAGCTTCCATGTGGCGATCGATGCCATCACCTCGCCCGAAGCGCTGACCGACCGGCTGCGCATCGTCACCGGCGTGCACGACATCTTCCGCATCAAGGGCTTTGTCGCCGTGGCCGGGCGCGATATGCGCCTCGTGGTGCAGGGCGTCGGCGACCGCTTCCAGCATTACTACGACCGCGACTGGGCGCCGGACGAAGCCCGCCAAGGCCAGCTGGTCGTCATCGGCGCGCAAGGCATGGACCGCGACGCCATCAGCGCCGCGATTCAAGCGTAACATGCACCTGCTGGCGGCTACGCCGGGGACCATCCTTGACGGCGAGGAAGCGGTCGATCTCGGCCAGACGCCGGGGGACATCGTGATTCTCTCCGCCGCCGACAGCGAGCTCGCCGGCCTTGCCCGCGCCCGCCGCGACGACGGCCCCAGCCTGCGCCTCGCCAATGTCATGAGCCTCGGCCACAACATGTCCGTCGATATCTATGTCGAGGACATCATCGCCCGCGCCAAGCTGGTCATCATTCGCCTGCTGGGCGGCAGCGGCTACTGGGCCTATGGCGTCGAGCAAGTGGCCGCCACCTGCCGTGAGCGCGGCATCCCCCTGGCGCTGCTGCCCGGCGACGATCAGCCCGACCCGGAACTTGCCGCGCTTTGCACCCTGCCGGAAGCGAGCTGGCACCGTCTGTGGCAGTATTTCGTTCACGGCGGGGCCGAGAATTTCCGCAATCTGCTGGCCTATGCCGGGACATTGGCGGGGCGGGAAACGCCGCATATCGAGCCGCTGCCGCTGCCCCGGGCGGGCCTCTACTGGCCCGGCGAAAGCGTCGCCACCATCGACGACCTGCGCAGCCATTGGCAGAGCGACGCGCCGACGGCAGCCCTGGTATTTTACCGTGCCCTCACCCAGGCGGACGACCTGGCACCCATCGATGCCCTGATCGCAGCCCTCGGCGAGCGCAGTATCAACGCCCTGCCCATCTTCGTGGCCAGCCTGAAAGACCCGGTCTCGGCAGCGACACTCGAAGCGCTGCTCGGCGAGGCCCCGCCGAGTGTCATCGTCAATGCGACAGGCTTTGCCGTCTCGCGCCCCGGCGCGCCGGCGACAAGCCCCCTCGACGGCTGCGGCGTGCCCGTCCTGCAAGCGATCCTGTCCGGCGGATCGGAGCGCGCCTGGTGCGGCGGCACATCCGGGCTTTCGGCGCGCGATATCGCCATGAACGTGTCTTTGCCGGAAGTCGACGGGCGCATCATCACCCGCGCCATCTCGTTCAAATCGGAAGCGCGCTACGACGAGGCGGCGGAGATATTCCTGCGCGCCCATGCGCCGGTGGCCGATCGCGTGGCGTTCGTCGCCGAGCTCGCGCAAGCCTGGTGCCGGCTATCGCAAACGCCGACGGGCGAGCGGCGCGTGGCCCTGGTGCTTGCCAACTATCCCAACCGTGACGGCCGGCTCGGAAACGGCGTGGGGCTGGACACGCCGGCTAGCGCGCAAGGCCTGCTGGAGGCGATGGCGGAGGCGGGTTATCGCGTCGAGGACATGCCGGAGGACGGCCGCGCCCTGATCGAGCGCCTGGCAGAAGGCCCGACCAACGCGCTTGCCGGGCGAGCGGCAAGGGTGGGCGGTGTGCGCTATCCGCTGGCCGACTACCGGAATTTCTTCGATGCTTTGCCTGAAGGCGCAAGGAATGCCGTGTCGGCACGCTGGGGCGAGCCCGAGGCCGATCCTTTCGTGGAAGGAGACGCCTTCCTAATGCCCGCCCATCGCCTGGGCAATGTGGCGCTCTGCCTGCAGCCCGCACGGGGCTACAACATCGACCCAGCCTCGACCTATCACGACCCGGATCTGGTGCCGCCGCACGGCTACCTCGCCTTCTATGCCTGGCTGCGCACGGATTTTGCCTGCCACGCCGTGGTCGATATGGGCAAGCACGGTAATCTCGAATGGCTGCCGGGCAAGGCCCTGGCGCTCTCCGAGACCTGTTTCCCGGAAGTCGCCTTCGGCCCCCTGCCCCATCTCTACCCCTTCATCGTCAACGATCCGGGCGAGGGCACCCAGGCCAAGCGCCGCGCGCAGGCCGTCATCGTCGATCACCTGACGCCGCCGCTGACCCGCGCCGAGAGCTACGGCCCGCTCGCCGATCTGGAAAGCCTGGTCGATGAATATTACGAGGCCGCCGGCGTCGACCCCCGGCGCCTGGCGCTGTTGCGCGACGATATCCTCGACCTCAGCCGCCAGCTCGGCCTCGACAAGGATTGCGGCTTTGCGGGCGACGATGACGACACCGCACTTGCCAAGCTCGACAACCATCTTTGCGAGCTCAAGGAGATGCAGATCCGCGACGGCCTGCATATCCTCGGCAGCGCGCCCGACGGCGATCAGTTGACCGACCTGCTGGTGGCCCTGGCGCGATTGCCGCGCGGCGAGGCACCCGGCGAGGCCTCGCTGATGCGTGCGCTGGGCATTGATCTCGGCTTGGACTTCGACCCCTTGGATTGCGTCATGGCGGAACCCTGGACCGGCCCGAGGCCGGCCGCGCTCGGCAATGGCGCCTGGCGCAGCCACGGCGACACGGTGGAGCGCCTCGAAGACTTGGCCCGAAACCTAGTCATGGGCCAAAGCCCTAACCCGGATTGGCAGCGCAGCATCGCTGTCCTCGACGAGATCGAAACCCGCATCCGCCCCGCCGTGCTCGCTAGCGGCGAGGCCGAGACCGCGGCCCTGCTCGCCGGCCTCGATGGCAAATTCGTGGCACCCGGACCTTCCGGAGCGCCGACGCGCGGGCGGCTCGACGTGCTGCCGACCGGGCGCAATTTCTATTCCGTCGATACCCGCATGGTGCCGACGCCGACCGCCTGGCGGCTCGGCTGGAAGTCCGCCGGCCTGCTGCTCGACCGCTATCGTCAGGACCACGGCGCCTGGCCCACCAGCCTCGCCATCAGCGCCTGGGGCACCGCCAATATGCGTACCGGCGGCGACGATATCGCCCAGGCCCTGGCGCTGCTCGGCGTGCAGCCGAGCTGGGACACGGCCTCGCGGCGTGTTACCGGCTTCGAAATCCTGCCCGTAAGCGTGCTCGACCGGCCACGCATCGATGTGGTGTTCCGCATCTCCGGCTTTTTCCGCGACGCCTTTCCGGCGCAGATCGACCTGCTCGATTCGGCGGTGCGCGCGGTAGCCGCCCTCGACGAGCCTGAGGCCGACAATCCCCTGGCCGCCCGCGCCCGTGCCGAGCGCGATGATTTGCGTGCCAAGGGCTTGAGCGAGGCCGAGGCTACCGCTCGGGCGGGTCATCGCGTCTTCGGCTCGAAGCCCGGCGCCTATGGCGCCGGCCTGCAGGCGCTGATAGACGAAAAGGGCTGGGAGACCGATGCCGATCTTGCCCGCGCCTATCTCGCCTGGGGGGGCTATGCCTATGGGTCTGGCGCCAAGGGCGAAGCGCGCCACGGCCTGTTCGAGGCGCGCCTGCGGGGCGTCCAAGGCGTGGTGCAGAACCAGGACAATCGCGAGCACGATCTGCTCGATTCCGACGACTACTACCAGTTCGAAGGCGGCATGGCGGCGGCCGTGCGCCACTTGAGCGGCGAGGCGCCGGCGGTCTACCACAACGACCATTCGCGGCCCGAATCGCCGCGTATCGGCACGCTGGAAGAAGAGATCGCGCGGGTGGTGCGCGCCCGCGTGGTCAATCCGAAATGGATCGC
>CAZKTK010000183.1:0-6576 GCA_964555535.1 uncultured Rhodospirillaceae bacterium | reverse complement strand
CCTTGTCGGGCGGCGGCGTCGAGCCCGCCAGCATGAAGCGCGCGTTATAGCAGTCATCGTCCATCTGGCGCACCAGATCGTCGATGTCGTCGAACTTTTCTTCCGGGCGGATCCAGTTGACGAAGGCGACGCGAAGATATTTGCCGTAGAGATCTCCCGTGTAGTCGAAGATATGCACCTCCAGCAGCACGGTCTTGCCGCCGAAAGTGGGGCGCACGCCGCAGCTGGCGACGGCCGGATGCCAATGGGTCTCGGCCCCGTCGACAATGCCGGCCCAGACGGCGTAGATGCCGAAGGCGGGCTCGACATGCTCATCGAGGCGCAGATTGGCGGTGGGGAAGCCGAGGTCGCGCCCGCGCGCATCGCCATGGCCAACCCGCGCCTCGACCTCCCAGGGGTGGCCGAGCACGGCCGCGGCCAGGCGCGGCTCGCCCCGCTGCAGGTATTGGCGCACGCGGGTGGAGGAATAGATCTCCCCCGCATTGCCGATGGCATCGACGCTGGTGACACCGAAGCCGTGTGCCTCGCCGGCTTTCTCCAGGAATTCGTGATCGCCGACCCGGTGGCGGCCGAAGCGGTAGTCATGGCCGATGGTCACGTGCTTGACGCCGAGCCCGCCGACCAGCACGTCATCGACGAAATCCTCGGCGCTCATCTCGGCGAATTCACGGCTAAAGCGCAGGCAATAGAACCAGTCGACGCCGCATTCGCGCAGGCGCCGGGTCTTGGCCCGGAAGGGCGACAGGCGCAAGGGCGCGCTGTCGGCGCGCAGCACCGTCGCCGGGTGGGGCTCGAACGACATCACACCGAGCGGCAGGCCCTCGTCGCGCGCTACATTGGCGGCGCGGCCGATTACGCCGCGATGGCCGAGATGAACGCCGTCGAAATTCCCCAACGCGACCGCTGCGCCGCGCGCCGCCGGCGGAACGCCCTCATAATGTCGGCAAATCCGCATGGCGCGCCGGCTTTACCGCAAATGCGGGGCGCCGGCAAGGTGGGGGAGGCGACAGTGCCCGACCTGCGCCGGCGCGGCGCTCCTCCTGTCGCCGCGATCACGCGACACCGCGGCGCTGCGGAGGCTATGAATTCGGTGACAGTCACTCAATTTTTATTTGCAGAATACATGCGAAATACGCCACAAAGTTAGGTGACTGTCACACAACTTTATGGGGATATAATTTGCATCAATACTATTTAACATTGAGTGACTGTCACCTAATTTTGGCGGCGTGGTCGTTATGCCGCCCGGCTCGGCACCATGACCAGGGCTTCGCCGTCGATGACGACCTTGGGGCCGACGCTGCAGGTGGTCTCGAGCTTGGCGAAGCATTTTTCCGCGTCGAGCTCGGTCACCGTGGCGCGCGCCACCACCGTGTCGCCGGCGCGTACGGGCGCGCGGAAGCGGCAGCTCTGGCTGACATAGATGACGCCGGGGCCGGGCAGCTTGGTGCCGAGCACGGTGGAGATCAGCGAGGCCGAGAGCATGCCGTGGGCGATGGTGCCGCGGAAGCGCGTGCGCGAGGCGTATTCCTTGTCGAGATGCACCGGGTTGGTATCACCCGAGATGCCGCAGAACAGCACGATGTCGCTTTCCGTTATCGTGCGGCTGTAGAGGTCGGTCATGCCGACCGAAAGGTCCTCGAAATAATGCCCGTCGAGCTCGCGGTCGTGAACGTCCTCGGTCTCCATTGCCATCGTGGCTTCCCCTTAATGCGTCGCACCATGATTTGCTGCGGCGCAATATAAGAGGCAAATCCGGGCGCGTCTAGTTATGGGCGATGGTCGGCCAGATATCGTTCGCCTTGGCGATGAAGCCGGGGATGTCCTTCTCCCAGCGCGCCTGGATGCCGGGATTGAGGTTGAGGTAGAGCGTGCCGTCGACGATGCGCCAGGCCTCGGGATCGATATTGGGCTTGTGCCCGAGCGAAACGCCGTAGGCGCAGTAGCCGCCATAGGCTGGAGCGTATTTCGCCGGATCGGCCGCGAACAGGTCGCGATGCTCGGCACTGGCGAAGCGCCAGGTGGCCCCTTCCCACTCGTGCTCGAAGTCGCCGGAGCCCTCGACCGGCTTGCCGTCGAGGTGATAGGCGACCACGTCGTAGCCCTCGACGGCATTGCCGAGGAAGGTCGTGTTGACGTGGTTGTCGGCGAAGGCCGGCGCGGCGAGACCGGCGGCGAGCCCCGCTGCCACCAGCAGGGCGTGGAGCTTGGAAGCCATCTTCCCTCTCCCGGAACAGGTTGCGAACCCGGCGAAGGTAGGCCCCGGCCGGACCCGCAACAAGGCGCCCTCACAGGGATGTGTTTGGCCTTTGACTGCTTGGGCCCGGCGGCATAGTCTCGCCGCTCTCCTGCCCGAGAAGGAAATCGCCCGTGACGATGGATATCGCCGAGGAAGCACGCCTTTCCGGTGGCGCGCTGGAGAGGCTGCTGCGCGCCGGTCATTTCGTCGTGACCTCGGAGACGACGCCGCCGCTCTCGGCCGATCCGGCGGCGCTGCTGGCCAAGGTGGCGCCGCTCAAGGGCGTGGCGGATGCGGTCAACGTCACCGACGGCGCCGGCGCGCGCTCGCACCTGTCGAGCCTTGCCACGGCGTCGCTGATGGCGCGCGAGGGCATCGAGCCGGTGCTGCAATTCACGCTGCGCGATCGCAATCGCCTCGCCTTGCAGAACGACCTGCTGGGGGCGGCCGCGCTCGGCATTCCCAATGTCATGTGCCTGCATGGCGACGACGTCGCTGGCGGCGACCAGCCCGAGGCCAAGATGGTGCACGATCTCGACAGTGCGGGACTGATCGCCCTGGCCTGCGCCATGCGCGACGAGGGCAGACTGCCGTCGGGGCGTGAGATCACAACGCCGCCGGCCCTGCTGGTGGGCGCCGCGGATGCGCCGAGCGACCCGGGCCCGGATTGGTCGCCCGCTGCGCTAGACCGCAAGATCGACGCCGGCGCCAGCTTCTTCCAGACCCAGTTCTGCTTCGATACCGCGATGCTGCGCCGCTACATGACTCGGCTGGCCGAAGAGGGCATTACGGAGCGCGCCTGGTTCCTCATCGGCATTGGCGCGCTGCGCTCGGCCAAGAGCGCACGCTGGATGAACGAGAACCTGTTCGGCGTGCAAATCCCGGACGCCACCATCGCACGCCTCGAAGGCGCGGCGGATGCCCGCGAGGAAGGCCTCGCCATCGCCGTCGAGCTGTTGGAGGTGCTGGCCGATATCCCGGGCGTTGCCGGCGCCCACGTCATGGGGCCCGGCGCCGAAGCCGCCGCCGCCGAAGCCATCCGCCGTGCCGGAATCCGCGAGCGCCGCACCGTGTAAAGGCTACACCTGCAGGCGCTCGACGACGAAGCTTTCGTCGACGAACCAGAGCCCGCCATAGGTTTGCAGCACATCCCAGGTGGCCTGCAGGTAGTCGTCCGAACGCAAGGCCTCTGTCAGGCGCACATCCTCGATCTGGGCCACATAGACCGCAGCGTTCCAGGCCGCGAGCAGGGTCGAGGTGCCGATATTGTTGCCCACCTCACCCGGCAGGTGCTGCAGGTTGAAGCGGAACTCCGAGCGGTGGTCCGGGTAGTCGTGGAAGCGGAACTCGCCGGCCTGCTCGCCGAGGCTCTCGCGCAAGGCCGCCACCAGCTCGTGCCGCGGCACCTGGAAGGGGTCTTCGTCGGGCCAGATGGTGCGGATGATCTCCATGCCCGGATCACGCCCCGTGGACTGGATGGCGATCAAGCGCCCGCCCGGCGCCAACGCGTTCGACAGGGGCGCCAGCACGGTGCGCGCCTTGCCCTCCGCCGGCATGCGCGCGCGATAGGGCTGCGAGGCTACCACCAGATCGTAGCCCGGCAGCTCGCTGCCGCGCCGCGGGATCACCGAATCGAGCACGAAGCGCCGATCCTCGCGATAGATCACCAGCACCGACGGCACCACGTAGACCGGGTTGCCGGATGTCTCGCTGGTGCGCGCGCGCCAGCCGTCGGCGATGAAGGATTGCAAGCCCTTGATCTGCTCGTCGAACTCATAGGCGGAATCGCCGCTCAGCGCCACCTCGTGCCAGTTGAGCGCGCCGGCGCGACTGGCGTCGGGGCTCAGGTGCGTCGCCTCGGAATAGCGCATGTTGGTGACCACCAGCACCGTCTCGGGATGCTCGACGAAGCGGTCCGGCATCTTCTCAAGGCCGAGGCGCACGTCCTCGACGCTGATCTCCTTGGCCACCGCCAGCACCGGCACCGTGGGAAAGCGGTGATGCACCCGGCGCATGACGCGGGTCAGGACCGTGGCATCGCCCATGCCCGCATCGAACAGCCGCAGGGCCGGCGGGCGCGGCGCCAGCTGCTCCAGCTCCATGCCGACGCGCTCGGCGATGACCCACTTTTCGCTGCAGGTCGTGACGAACAGCAGGTATTTCTCGCGATTGTCGAAAAAGCGAAACGGCTGATCGCCGTCGCCGCGCGGCGCCCTGGTGGCCAAGGCAAAGCCGCGACGGTCGTATTTCTGTTTCGTTTCAGACATTTCGCACTCCCCGCCGCCCCGATCAGAGAGAAAAACCACCCGACCTTAACCCATGTTAAGGGCCGAGCTGAGCAGATTTCCTAGGTTCCTTCTTACCAAGTCTCCACTCCATTCGAATCTCGCATCCGACTTCAAGCCCCGCACCTCGGTGCGGGGCTTTCTTTCTTGGCCTCCGCTGGGCATAACGGCGGCATGATCTTCAGTGAGCCACCGCCATTTGCCGAGATGCTGGAAGCCGGGCGCCTGCTCGGGCTCGACCTCGGCAGCAAGATGATCGGTCTGGCGCTGTCGGATCGGGGCCGCAGCATTGCGAGCCCCATGGAGACCGTGCGGCGGACCAAGTTCACCAAGGATGCCGAACAGCTTAAGGCGATTTGCCGCGAGCACGAGGTGGCCGGGCTGGTGCTGGGGCTGCCGGTCAACATGGATGGCAGCGAAGGCCCGCGCGCCCAGTCGACCCGCGCCTTCGCCGCCAATCTCGCCAAGCCCCTGCCCTTGCCGCTTTTGCTGTGGGACGAGCGCCTCTCGACCCAGGCGGTGACCCGCACCCTGCTCGACGCCGATGTGTCGCGCCGGCGCCGCGCCGAGGTCGTCGACAAGATGGCCGCCGCCTACATCTTGCAGGGCGCGCTCGATGCGCTCGCCGCCAACGCCGCGCCACGGGCATGACCCCGGTCCTGGCGGCGCTGCTGCCGATCTTCGCGCTGATCGCGCTCGGTGCCGTCTTGCGGCGCATCGGCTTTCCCGGCGACGGCTTCTGGTATCCGCTGGAGCGCCTGATCTACTTTCTGCTCTTCCCGGCCCTGCTCATCGACCGCCTGAGCCGCGCGCCCATCGACACCATGGCGCTCGGTCCCACCGTCGCGGCGATTGTCGGCACGGTGCTGCTGCTGTCCGTCATCTCTCTCTGGCTCGGCCGGGCGCTCGGCTTCGCGGGGCCCGTGCGCGCGGTGGTCTTCATGGGCGCGACGCGCTTCAACACCTATGTCGGCCTGGCCGCGGCCGGCGCCCTCTATGGCAGCGAGGGGGTGACGCTGGCCGCGGTGGTGCTGGCGATCTGGGTGCCCCTGGTCAATCTGCTTTCCGTCATGGTGCTGGCCGGGCTCGGCGAACGACGCGTGGCCCGCCGGGCATTGGTGGCGGTAGTGCTCAACCCGCTGATCATCGCCTGCGCCATCGGCATCGCCCTGGCCCTGTCGGGCCATGGTCTGCCGCCGGTGCCGGGGCGAATCGTCGCCTCCCTGGCAGGCGCCGCGTTGCCGCTCGGCCTGCTTGCGGTCGGCGCCGGCCTCGATCTCGGCAGCATGCGCGGACGCGCCCGCCCGCTCGTGGTCGCCACGGTCTGCAAGCTCGCCGTGCTGCCGGCGGCAATGCTGCTGGTCCTGCCGCTGCTCGGCGTCACTGGCCTGGCTGCCGCGGTATTGCTGCTTTTCGCCGCCCTGCCCGGCTCGCCCGCGGCCTATCTGATGGCGCGCCAGATGGGCGGCGATGCCCCGCTCATGGCCGCCATCGTCACGCTGACCACCTTGTTGGCGGCCGCCACGCTGCCGCTCTGGCTCGCCATATCCCCCTAGAGCGCTTGCGCCACGGCGGGCGAGGTCTATGATCCGGTTTTTGATGTCCACGACGGATCACACAGCAGCCGACGCTCGGCCGCACCTGCTTGGCATTGCCGGCATGCAGGCGGCGGAGATCGAAAGGATTCTGGATCGCGCCGAATCCTATGCCGCGCTCAATCGCGAGGCGGCAAAGAAGCTGGACCGTCTGCACGGGCGCACGCTGATCAACCTGTTTTTCGAAAGCTCGACGCGCACGCGCACCTCTTTCGAGCTAGCCGGCAAGCGGCTCGGTGCCGACGTCATCAACATGCAGGCCTCCTCCAGCGCCATCAAGAAGGGCGAAACCCTGCTCGACACCGCGATGACGCTGAATGCCATGCATCCCGATGCCTTGGTAGTACGCCACGGCGATTCGGGTGCCGCCAAGCTGTTGTCGGAAAAGGTCGAATGCGCCGTCATCAATGCCGGCGACGGCAGCCACGAGCATCCGACGCAAGCCCTGCTCGATGCG
>CAZKTK010000182.1:0-6624 GCA_964555535.1 uncultured Rhodospirillaceae bacterium | reverse complement strand
TCATCGTCGCCAGTGTCTCCTGCATCTACGGCATCGGCTCGGTCGAGACCTATTCGCAGATGGTGGTCGAGCTCAAGGCCGGCGGCCAGATCGATCGCAACACGCTGCTCAAGCAACTGGTCGAGCTGCAATACCGGCGCAACGACACCAACTTCGTGCGCGGCACCTTCCGCGTGCGCGGCGACGGGGTGGAGATCTTCCCGGCCCATTACGAGGACCGGGCCTGGCGCCTGTCGCTCTTCGGCGACGACATCGAATCGATCGTCGAGTTCGATCCGCTGACCGGCGAGAAGACCGACCGCCTGGAGAAGGTGCGCATCTACGCCAACAGCCATTACGTGATCCCTCGCCCCACGGTGCAGCAGGCGGTCAAGGGCATCCGGCGGGAGCTCGGCGAGCGGCTCAAGGAACTGGAAGCGCTCGGCAAGCTGTTGGAGGCCCAGCGGCTGGAGCAGCGCACCGCCTTCGATCTGGAGATGATCGAGACCATGGGCTCGTGTGCCGGCATCGAGAACTATTCGCGCTATCTCACCGGCCGCCAGCCCGGCGAGCCGCCGCCGACGCTCTTCGAATACCTGCCTGAGAACGCGCTGCTGGTGGTCGATGAGAGCCATGTCACCGTGCCCCAGCTCGGCGGCATGTATCGCGGCGACTTCAATCGCAAATCGACGCTCTCGGAGCATGGCTTCCGCCTGCCGTCCTGTGTCGATAACCGGCCGCTGAAGTTCGAGGAGTGGGAGGCCATGCGCCCGCAGACCGTCTTCGTCTCGGCGACGCCGGGGCCATGGGAGCTCGACCGCACGGGCGGCGTCTTCACCGAGCAGGTGATCCGCCCCACCGGGCTCATCGACCCTGTCTGCCTCGTGCGGCCCGCCTCGTCCCAGGTCGACGATCTGCTTGCCGAGTGCCGCGAAGCCACCGGACAGGGCCAGCGCGTGCTGGTCACGACGCTGACCAAGCGCATGGCCGAGGACCTCACCGAATATCTCAGCGAGGCGGGAATCAAGGTGCGCTACCTGCACTCCGACATCGACACCTTGGAGCGTATCGAAATCATTCGCGATTTGCGCCTCGGCGCCTTCGACGTCCTCGTCGGCATCAACCTGCTGCGCGAGGGGCTCGACATTCCCGAATGCGCGCTCGTCGCCATTCTCGATGCCGACAAGGAAGGCTTCCTGCGCTCCCAGACCTCGCTGATCCAGACCATCGGCCGCGCCGCCCGCAATGTGGACGGGCGCTGCATTCTCTATGCGGACAAGATGACCGATTCCCTGACCGTTGCCATCGACGAGACCAACCGGCGGCGCGAGAAGCAGCAGGCCTTCAACGCTGCCAACGGCATCACCCCGGAATCGGTGCGCAAGGACATCGGCGACATCCTCGACGGCGTGCACGAGGCGGACTACGTCACCGTGGACACAGGCGACGCCAAGACGCCCCATCTGGTCGGCCACAATCTCAAGGCCCACATCGAGGATCTGGAAAAGCGCATGCGCACCCACGCCGCCGATCTGGAGTTCGAGGAGGCGGCGGCGCTGCGCGACCAGATCCGCCATCTGGAAGCCAGCGATCTCGGCCTCAACGAGGGCTTCAGCGGTATCGCCCGCAGCACCGCAGGCCGCGCCAGCGCCATGTCAGGCTCCCGGCGCGACCGCTCGGGCGGGCGCTCGCGCTCGGCCCGCGCCGGCGGAGGCCATCGGTGAACAGTACAGCCATCCGCATTGGCGCCGCCGTTCTTGCCTTGGCGGCGTTTCTTTTCGCGCCGCTGGCCGTGCTTGCGCCCAAGGCGCTGGCGCCGCTGGCGCTGATTGCCGGGCTGGCGGCGCTGCCCGGCTATGCGGCCGGGGACCGGCGCCTGCCGCCTACCCTTCGCCGGGCTTTTCTGATCATGCTGGCGATGCTCGCTTGGGCCGGCATTGCGGGCATCTGGGCCGTCTTTCCCGATCTCGTGGTATCGCGCCTGCCGAAGCTCGTCTTCATCACCGCGGTCGGGCTCCTGCTGGTCGTCGGCACGCTTGCCCTCGACCGCAGCCGGCGCGACCGCATCGGCGCCGCGCTTTGTTTCGGCATTGCGCTCGCTCTGGCCGTGATGGCGGTGGACGCCTACAGCAACGGCGCTCTGCGCAAGGCCATTCGCGACGATCCCGCCTATTACGGCATGGCGGCGCTGAACCGGGGTGCCACGGTCATCACCCTGGTGATCTGGCCGGCGGTGGCCTGGCTCTGGCAGCGCGCCCGCGACAGCGGCAGGGGCGTCCTGCGCGGCGCGGCATCGTTTCTCGTGGTCGGACTAATCGGCATCCTGCTGCTGCTCGAATCCAACTCGGCCAGCGTTGCCTTCGCGGTCGGCGGCGCGGTTTTCGTGGTGGTCGCCGCGAAGCCGTGGCTGGTCACCCGCGGACTGGCGCTGATCGTCGCCCTCGGCATCATGGCGGCGCCGATGCTGCCGATCACCGTGCTGTCGCCCAATGTGGCCTATGAGTGGGCGAGCCAGGTTTCGTCCACCGCGGTGCACCGCATCTACATCTGGCGCTTCGTCGCGGATCGCATTCTCGAGCGTCGCTTGACCGGCTGGGGGCTCGATGCCTCGCGCTCGATCCCGGAAGGTGACGTCTACATCACCCGTTTCGACCTTTCCCTGCCTTTCCAGACATACGGCAAGATGCAGGCCCTGCCGCTGCATCCCCACAACGCGCCGCTGCAGATCTGGCTCGAGCTTGGTTTGCCCGGGGCGCTGCTCTTCGCGCTGCTTTGCGGCGGCCTGCTGCTGGGGGTGGCGCGATCCCTGCCGCGGCACCTGCCGGCGGCGGCGGCGTCGGCGGGAATTCTCGTCGCCTTCGCGCTGTCGAGCTTCTCCTACGGCATTTGGCAGACCTGGTGGCTGGCGGCACTGTGGCTGACGGCGGCCATGACCGCGGGTCTGTTGGCGAGGCGGGAATGATAGATAAGGTAGAGGAAGGGGGGGTGGCCCTGGTGACCGGGGCGGGCGAGCGCATCGGCAAAGCCCTTGCCATGGCAACGTTCGAGCACGGCTATGCGGTTGCCGTCCACTACCACCGCTCGGGCGAGGCCGCGGCGGCGCTGGTGGCGGAGATCGAGGCCGCGGGCGGCAGGGCCACTGCCATTGCCGCCGACCTGGCCGACGAGAGCCGGAGCGCCGGCCTGATCGAGGCGGCGGGCCGGCTCGGCCCCGTTACCTGCCTGGTCAACAACGCCTCGGTCTTCGAATACGACGCTGCCGAGACGGCGAATCGCGCCAGCTGGGACGCGCATATGGAAGTCAATCTGCGCGCGCCGCTCGTGCTCAGCCAGGCCTTCGCCGCCGCGCTGCCCGACGACCGAGAGGGCGTCATCGTCAACATGCTCGACCAGCGCGTGGCCAATCTGACGCCCCATTTCCTGTCCTATACGGTCAGCAAGTCAGCGCTCTGGACGCTGACCCAAACCCTCGCCATGGCGCTGGCACCGCGCATCCGGGTGATGGCCATCGGCCCCGGTCCGACCCTGCCCAGCGCCCGCCAGGACGAGGCCGCCTTCGCCAGGCAGGTCGCCGCGACACCGCTCGCGCGCGCCGTCTCCCTCGAGGAGATTCGGCGTGCCTTGCGCTTTATCCTGGACGCCCCGTCCCTGACAGGGCAAATGATCGCTCTCGACAGTGGCCAGCATCTCGGCTGGCGCAACGCACCCACCAGCGACGCGGACCTGGAATAGATGGCAAGCAGAAGCAAGCTCCACCCCATCACCACGCCCACCGCCAAGAGCCACGCGCGGCGGCTCTTCGTGCGCAACCTCGTCATCGACTGCGCCATCGGCATCCACCCGCACGAGCGCGGCCGCACCCAGCGCGTGGCCCTCGATGTCACCCTCGATATCGCCGAGCCCAACGCACCCCACGGCGACCATATCGCCGAGGTCGTGAGCTACGACGACGTGATCGCCGGAATCCGCGCCATCGTCGCCGAAGGCCACATAAATCTGGTGGAAAGCCTGGCCGAACGCGTCGCCGACATGTGCCTGGCGGATTCGCGTGTCGCGAGTGTAAATGTCCGGGTAGAGAAGCTCGACGTGTTGGGTGACGAGGCTGTCGTCGGCATCGAAATCGAGCGGTCGTGCGCCGATTAACGAATGATTTCCGACCCTTTCGGGCGAGAGTTCTCACGGGAATTTGTTCACAGCGCGCCACTGCCGACATAAATACCGCACCGTCATCGTCCCGGATCCGAAACGGGCCTATGGGCTGATCACACGCCCAATCTATTTGTTGTTTGATATCAATGTCTTAGATTTTCCGCCCAAAAATTGGGCAATTCGAAGCAATTGCAGCGAAACCTTGGTTTAACGTGACACACGGGCCGGTTTTTCACTGAGTTTTCCACAGCTTTGGTGGATAGTCCGGGGGTAGCCGCGGCCAGCCCTTGGATTCCCTGGCTTTCGCCGCATTGACCGCGCCCGCGGCTCTGGGGATAGTGCGGCCATGGCGAGCACAACGACGAGCGAGCAGGGCTCCCTTTCCGGCGGCATTCAGGTGATCCGCGACAGTGTGCGGCGCCTGCCGCCGGGTCCCGGCGTCTACCGCATGCTCGATGCCAAGGGCGGCGTGCTTTACGTCGGCAAGGCGCGGTCCCTGCGCAAGCGCGTGGCCTCCTATGCGAACCCGCTGCGCCAGTCCGTGCGCATCGCCCGCATGGTCGCCGAGACCGCCTCGCTGGAGATCATCACCACCCATACCGAGGCCGAGGCGCTGCTGCTCGAGGCCAATCTGATCAAGCGGCTCAAGCCGCGCTACAACATCGTGCTGCGCGACGACAAGTCGCATCCCTATATCCTGCTCACCGGCGATGACGACTGGCCGCAGCTCTTGAAGCATCGCGGCGCGCGCTCCCGGCCCGGGCGCTATTTCGGCCCCTTTGCCTCCGCCGGCGCCGTCAACCGCACCCTCAACGCCCTGCAGCGGGCCTTTCCGCTGCGCACCTGTTCCGACAGCGTCTTCAACAGCCGCAGCCGGCCCTGCCTGCAATTTCAGATCAAGCGCTGCGTCGGCCCCTGTGTCGGCGAGGTCTCGGCCGAGGATTACGGCGAGATCGTCGCCCAGGCCGGCGACTTCCTCGCCGGGCGCAGCCTCGAGGTGCAAAAGCGCCTGTCCGCAGGCATGCAGCGGGCGAGCGACGATCTCGCTTTCGAGGCCGCGGCGGTCTTGCGCGACCGCATCCGGGCACTCGCCCATATCCAGGCCCACCAGGGCATCAATGTGGACGCGGTGGGCGATGCCGACGTCATCGCGGCGCACCAGGAAGGCGGCCAGACCTGCATCCAGGTGTTCTTCTTCCGCGGCGGGCGCAATTACGGCAACCGCGCCCATTATCCGAGCCACGGCCGCGACGACAATGCGGCAACGGTGCTCGGTGCCTTCGTCGCCCAGTTCTACGATGGTCGCGAGGCGCCGCCGCGCATCCTGCTCAGCCACCAGGTGGAGGGCCAGGCACTGATCGGCGAGGCCCTTAGCCTGCACGCCGAGCGCAAGGTGCGCCTGGCCCGGCCGCAGCGGGGCGACAAGCGCCGTCTGGTCGACCAGGCCGTGGCCAATGCGCGCGAGGCCTTAGGCAGACGCATGGCCGAAAGCGCGACCCAGCGCCGCCTGCTCGACGGCGTCGCCGAGATGTTCGGGCTCGACGCGCCGCCGCAGCGCATCGAGGTCTACGACAACAGCCATATCTCCGGCACCCGCGCTGTCGGCGCCATGGTGGTCGCCAGGCCGGAAGGTCCCATCAAAGGCGCCTATCGCAAGTTCAACATCAAGGGCAGCGCCGGGGAGAGCGGCAAGGACGGTTTCGTGCCCGGCGACGACTACGCCATGATGCGCGAGGTGCTGACCCGCCGCTTCACCCGCCTCAACAAGGAGGACCCGGACGGCGAGGGCGGCCAGTGGCCCGACCTGGTGCTGATCGACGGCGGCGCCGGACAGCTGTCGAGCGCGCTTGCCACCTTCGCGGATCTCGGCGTGGCGGTCGGCGAGGGCGGCATCGGCGTCGCCGCCATCGCCAAGGGGCCTGAGCGCGATGCCGGGCGCGAGCGCATCTTTCTGCCCGGGCGCCAACCCTTCCTGGTGCCGCCCAACAGCCCTGTCAGCTATTTCCTCCAGCGCCTGCGCGACGAGGCCCACCGCTTCGCCATCGGCAGCCACCGGGCGCGCCGCGCGAAGGCCCTGGTGCGCTCGGAGCTCGACCAGATCGCCGGCATCGGGCCCAAGCGCAAACGCGCCCTCCTGCACCGCTTCGGCTCACCGAAAGGCGTCGCGGAAGCGGGTCTCAGCGACCTGGAGACGGTCGACGGCATCAGCAAGGCCGTGGCCAAGACGATCTACGATCATTTTCATGGGGGTGGGTGACGAAATCGACGTAAACCTGCGGGCGTCGTGGCCGGCAGGCATTGCCGCGGCGGACGACCACTATCCCCTTACGTTCGGACGGGGACTATCTGGGGTCTGCAACGCTACAAATTGACCCGATGTCGACTTTGGGACGGGCGATAGTTCACGTTCCGTAATTTGTGACGACATCGGCATTGCCACTCTAGTGGTATCCGTCTAACGAAAGAGTCCGTTTTGGGATTCCCATTGTGTCTTGC
>CAZKTK010000181.1:0-6632 GCA_964555535.1 uncultured Rhodospirillaceae bacterium | reverse complement strand
CGATGGTGAGGTTGGGCTCCATCGCACGAGCCTTGGCGAGCGCTTCCATTGCCTTGTCGTTCTTGCCCATGCCTTCGTAGGCGAGCGCCAGATACCAGGGTGCGCCCCAATGCTCTATCCCTTGTGATGCTCGCGCCGAGGCGGCGGCGGCGGCAAAATCCTTATCGCGGTAATGGTAATGGAACTCGGTATAATTGTGCCATATGGGGAGATTGTCGCTTAGCGCCCACAGCCGCTCTGTCAGTGCCTTGCTTTCGTCCCAGCGCCCGCCATAGCCAAAAAATTGGGCCATGAGCGCAAGCGTCTCCACATCATTGGGGTTGGCCTCCACGGCTTTGCGTGCTTCATCGAAGAACTGCTCCTTGTCGCCAGCGAAATAGTACGCCCAGGCAAGAGCACGTCGGACTTGCTGGTGGTTCGGGTCCAACTGGACGGCGCGCGCCAATATGTCGAAAGCGGCATCGAGCGAGGTGGGGCCAGTGTCCCTTGGATTGAAACCCGACCAAATTTCTTCCAAGTACATTTGGCCAAGTCAAGCAAGAGCCTCGACATAATTCGGGTCGCGCACCACGACCTCCTCAAGGCAATCCCGCGCAGTCTTGTGTATTTCGACTGTAGGGAGCCCCGTGTATTGGTATGCCAGCAAGACACATTCATACGAGCGCAGGTCGCCGACCGGAGCGCCGCCTAGCCGGCCAATGCCACTTGCGGCAATCGCGCCATGTGCGCCCCCGATGGCAGCAGTGACATGCTCTGTAATTTCGTCCTGAATAGCGAAGACACTTCCGATGGAGAGGTCGCGATCGTAAGTCTCGGTCCATACGTGACTGCCGTCGCGGGCATCGAGAAGCTGAGCCGATATACGGATCGAAGCGGCATCGCGGCGTACGCTGCCTTCAAGTACATAATCTGCGCCGAGTTCGCGTCCTACCTCACGCACGTCAACAGCCGCGCCTTTGTATTGAAAGCTGGAATTGCGGGCGATGACCTTCAGGTCGAGGAAGGCGGCTAACCGCGTGAGGATGTCTTCCGCCAGGCCATCGGCGAAGTACTCTTGTTCGGGGTCTGCATTGAGGTTGTCGAAAGGTAGCACCGCGATCGACGGGCCGGTGGGAAGGGGCGGCAATTCGCCCTGTGCGACCTCTTCGACTTCGGGTACGGGCGCGGTGCCAGACTGCCACCAGCCAACGCCGGCGATGATCAGCACCACGATCGCCAGGGCGGCGACGGCAAGATTGCGAGATCCGTTGCCCGCACCCGGGGGCACCGCCGCCGTCTCGCCATGTGTCAGCAGCCGATACGCCTTCACCGGCTTGGCGATGTTCTTAACCTCGTGCTCGCCAATATCCACGACATGGATGTCGAGGCGCTCTTCAACGTCATCGTAGACGCGTGCTGAGATTGCGACGGTTCCCGGATCAGCCAATCCTTCCAGTCGAGCCGCGACATTGACCCCACTGCCGTAGAGCGTTCCATCCTCTTCCTCGATGATGTCACCGAAATTGACCCCGATCCGGAACAGCATGCGCCGCTCTTCCGCCACCGGCGCATTGATCGCCTTGAGCTTTTCCTGCACCTCCACGGCACATTGCACCGCCTCGACGACGCTGCGAAACTCGGCCAGCACGCTGTCGCCGGCGGTATCGATGAGCCGGCCCGAATGCGCCTCGATGCCCTCGCGGAATACGGTGCGTGCTTGTTGAAGCGCCGCCACGGTGGCCTGATCGTCGTCAGCCATCAGCCGCGAATACCCCGCCACGTCGGCGGCGAGAATGGTCGCCAGCTTGCGGGTGCCTGTGGGCGGTGGCTGATGCGTATCGGAGGGCATCAGTTTGTTGACTCAGGGATTTCGAGGCCGGCCTTGCGCAGGCCTTCAGCGACGTGCTCGGCCAATCGCTCAGACATAGCCATCTTCTCAGTCTCTGTTTCCCAATACGCTTCAGCGAGAGTTGGATGTAGCCTGAGCAATTCCGATACCGTTTCTTGTGCCTCGATCACGCGGTTCAGTTGCCCGTAATTCATGGCGCGCCAAATCTCGATCCAGTAGAACCCCGGCATATCCATTTTTAGTGCTGTGCTAAGTGACTCTTCGTACTCACCACGTTGATAATGGTATGACGTGATTGCGCCATAGTACCAATCAGGATGTTTAGGGTTGAGCACCATAGCTTTCCCGACCAAATCACGGCCACGATCGATCTCGCCAGTGAACACCAAGTAAGTGCCGAGATCAGCAAGAACTGAGGGGTTGTTTGGGTTGAGCGCGATGGCTCGTTCCGCTTCTTCGAGGAATAGGGCCCTGTCTCGTCTATACAGGTGGACTTTTGCGAGAAAAGTCCGGGATTGGCCATCATTGGGATCGAGTGTGATCGCTCTACGCCCAGCCTCCAAGGCGCGATCGAGCGGATCAGGGAGTGGATTGAAGCCAAAACGGAATTCATCGAGATAGAAATTTGCGAGCCACCCCCAAGCGGCCGCGTAGCTTGGATCACTCTCAACAGCCCGCTCGAGACAATTGCGCACCGCGAGATGGCCACTTGGTGTTGGTCCATCCCAATAGCCCATGGCGCGTAATACACACTCATAGGCATCGAGGCTTTCCGTGGGCTTATCGGCTATGGCGACCAGGTCGGCGCGCAGCAACACCCCCCACTCATCTGCGATCGTTGCGGCTACGCTCTCCGTAATTTCATCTTGAACCGCAAAAAGGTCAGCTGCCGTCAGGTCACGGTCGTATGTTTCCGCCCATAATCGCGTTCCGGTCTCGGCGTTAAGAACACGTACGGTCACACGCACCGTTTCCGCCGCACGCCGTACACTGCCTTCAACGACATATTTGGCGCCGAGATCCTGGCCAACCTGGCGAACATCGACAGATTGTCCCTTGTATTGGTTGGTCGAGTTGCGGGCGATGACGAAGAAATCAGGAAAGCGCGACAAGCGCGTGATGATGTCTTCGGTGAGGCCGTCAGCGAAGAAATCCTGGTCCGGAAGTTCGCTCAGGTTCTCCAACGGGAGTACAGCGATGGCCGGCCCGTCCGGCAAAGCGAGCACATCAATGGTCTCAGGTTGCGTGAGATACCAGCTGCTTGCGGCAATCAATACAATGACGGCCAACACTGCTGCCGCAAGGCGATAGGGTAATGGCTTATGTGCCGCCGGCTTACGCTCTGTGCTCCCATCTCCGAGACTGTATGCACGCACGGGATCAGAAATATTCTTGACTTGGTGTTCGCCGTGAAACTCGAAGGACACGTCTGCCCGCCCTGCCACGGCGGCACCATGCACCATGTCAGAGACAATGATGCCGCCCGGCTTCGCCAAGCCTTCGAGGCGTGCGGCGATATTCACCCCATCGCCATAGACCGTGCCGTCGGCTTTCTCGTGGATATCGCCCAAGTGGTTGCCGATGCGGAAGTGCATCTGCCGAGGCTCGGGCACGTCATCGTTCAGCGCCGCCAGCCCTTCCTGGATCGCAACAGAGGCCCGCACGGCGCCGTTGGTGGTCTCGAAAACCGCCAGCACGCTGTCACCGGCAGTGTCGACCACGCGACCGCTGTTCGCTTCTATGCGCTCCGTAAACACCGCCCGCGCGCGATCCAGCGCCGCGATGGTGGCCTTCTCGTCGTCGGCCATGAGGCGCGAGTAGCCGGCCGCATCCGCCGCCAGGATCGCCGCGACGCGTTCGGTAATGCCCTCTTGGCCTTCGTCCTCAGCCACGCCCGTTCCCTCCCCGATGGCGCCTGACGATGGTACGGCCTGCATAGGCGATGCGCAATCCAAGCGCGCATGGCGTGCCGTGGCTCGATGTTGAGCGGCTTGGCCAGCCCGACGCTCTGTGCATGGGCGCCTTTCGCGCAGCCGGTTTCCCCGCTCTCATTTCTGCCTATAATGCGCGCCGCGTCCGCAACCTTGCCCGAGGGGCCAGCCGCCATGGAGATCGAATTCACCAGCGCCGAGACGGCGTTTCGCGACGAAGTCAGGGATTTTGTCGAGAACAACCTGCCCGCAGACATCCGCGAGAAGGGCGAGAACGATATCGGCCTGTCGCGCGAGGATTTCGTGCGCTGGCATTCCATCCTCTACGACAAGGGCTGGGTGGCGCCGGCCTGGCCCAAGGAATATGGCGGCACCGGCTGGACGCCGATCCAGCGCTACATTTTCGGCGAGGAATGCGCCGCGGTCTCGGCGCCGCGGGTCATGCCCTTCGGCGTCAGCATGGTGGGGCCGGTGATCTACACCTTCGGCAATCCCACCCAGAAGGACTTCTATCTGCCGAAGATCCTGTCGGGCGAGCATTTCTGGTGCCAGGGCTATTCGGAGCCCGGCGCCGGCTCCGATCTCGCCAACCTGCGCACCCGCGCCGTGCGCGACGGCGACCATTACGTGGTCAACGGCCAGAAGACCTGGACCACCACCGCCCACTGGGCCGACCACATCTTCTGCCTGGTGCGCACCGACACCGAGTGCAAGCCCCAGGAAGGTATCTCCTTCCTGCTCATCGACATGGACGATCCCGGGATTACCGTGCGCCCGATCATCACCATGGATGGCGGCCACGAGGTCAACGACGTCTTTTTCGACGACGTGCGGGTGCCGGTGGAGAACCTGATCGGCGAGGAGAACAAGGGCTGGACCTATGCCAAGTTCCTGCTCAGCCACGAGCGCGCGGGCATCGCGGATGTGGGGCGGTCCAAGAACCGCCTCGCCAAGCTCAAGGCGATCGCGCGCGCCGAGCAATCCAACGGAGCGCCCTTGATAAAGGATGTGCGCTTTCGCGATAAAATTGCAGACCTGGAAATCCGCCTCATGGCGCTCGAGTTCACGGAGTTGCGCACCCTGTCCAGCGAGGAAGCCGGCGCGCAGCCGGGACCGGAGGCGAATCTCCTGAAAATTCAAGGCACAGAGGTGCAGCAGCGCCTTACCGAGCTGACCATGGAAGCTGTCGGCAGTTACGCCCAGCCCTACGTGCCCGAGGCGCTGGAAAGCGGCTGGAACGAAGAACCCATCGGCCCCGATTATGCCGCCGCCGTGGCGCCGCGCTACTTCAACTGGCGCAAGGCCTCGATCTATGGCGGCTCGAACGAAATCCAGAAGGGGATCATCGCCAAGATGGTTCTCGGCCTCTAGGAGCAGCGCTTTATGGACTTGCGACTTTCCGAGGACCAGCAGCTCCTCAAGGACACGCTGGAGCGCTTCGTGCGCAACGAGTACGACTTCGACGCCCGGCGCAAGCTGGCGGAATCCGACGAGGGCTTCAGCCGCGAGATCTGGAAGAGCCACGCCGAGATGGGTCTGCTGGGGATGCCCTTTGCCGAAGAGGACGGCGGCATCGGCGGCGGGCCGGTCGAGGTGATGATCGTCATGGAGCAGTTCGGCCGCGCGCTGGCGCTCGAGCCCTATCTGGGAACAGTGATCCTGGCCGGGCGCGCCATCGCCGAAGCGGGCTCGCCCGCGCAAAAGGAAGCGCTGCTCGGCAGCATCATCGCCGGTGAGGCGCTGTGGGCCTTCGCCCATGCCGAGCCCGGTGCGCGCTACAATTTGTCTCACGTCGAGACCCGCGCCGAGAGCGGCAAGCTCACCGGCCAAAAGGCCGTGGTGCATGGCGCCGTGGCGGCGGACAAGATCGTTGTCTCCGCCCGTAGCGACGTGGGCATTTCGCTCTATGTCGTCGCGGGCGACGCGGAGGGGCTCAGCTTGCGCCCCTATCGCACCATAGACGGCCTGCGTGCCGCCGAGGTAACGCTCGACAATGTGCCTGGCAAGCTGCTCGGCGAAGACGGCGGCGCAATGCCGGTCATCGAGTCGGTGATCGACCGCGCCACGGCCGCGGTCTGCGCCGAAGCCGTCGGTGCCATGGACATGCTGCGCGAGACCACGCTGGAATACCTGCAGACACGCAAGCAGTTCGGCGTACCGATCGGCAAGTTCCAGGTTCTGCAGCACCGCTCGGTCGAGATGATGGGAAGCTGCGAAGAAGCGCGCTCGCTGACCCTGATGGCGACCCTGTCACTCGACCAGGATGCTGCCGCCCGCGCCCGCGCGGTCTCCGCCGCCAAGGTCGGCATCGGCACCCGCGGCCGCCATGTCGGCCAGGAGGCCATCCAGATGCATGGCGGCATGGGAATGACCGACGAGCTCAAGGTCGGCCACTATTTCAAGCGCGTGAGCATGATCGACGCGATGTTCGGCAACACCGACCACCACCTGGACCGCTTCGCGGTCGCCTCCGTAAGCTAAGCAAGGAAAACTGATGATCAATACAGCTGAGCTGTTCGACCTCTCCGGCCAGGTGGCCGTCATCACCGGCTCGACCCGCGGCATCGGCAAGGCGATCGCCGAAGCCATGGCCAGCGCCGGCGCCAAGGTGGTCATCTCCAGCCGCAAGGCCGATGTCTGCGATGCGGTGGCGGCGGAGATCAACGAGGGCGGTGGCGAGGCCATCGCTATCCCCTGCAACATCTCCTACAAGGACCAGCTCCAGGCCCTGGTCGACGGCACGCTCGAGAAATGGGGCAAGATCGATTCCCTCGTCTGCAACGCCGCGGTCAACCCTTATTACGGGCCGATCAGCGGTATCAGCGACGAAGCCTACGACAAGATCATGAATTCCAATGTGCGCAGCAATGTTT
>CAZKTK010000180.1:0-6651 GCA_964555535.1 uncultured Rhodospirillaceae bacterium | reverse complement strand
CATGAATACATTCCTCGATTTCGAACGCCCCATTGCCGAGCTCGAAGGCAAGATCAAGGAACTCCGCCACCTCTCCGACAACGATGAGCTGAACATCGTCGAGGAAGTGGCGCGCCTGCAATCGAAGGCCGAGCGCCTGCTGCGCCAGACCTATGCGAAGCTGGCGCCGTGGCAGAAAGTGCAGGTGGCGCGCCACCCGGACCGGCCGCATTTCCGCGATTACGTCGAGCACCTGCTGGACGACTTCACGCCGCTTGCCGGCGACCGCCAGTTCGGCGAGGACGCCGCCATCGTCGGCGGGCTGGGGCGCTTTCGCGGATACTCGGCCGTGGTCATCGGGCACGAAAAGGGCGCCGATACGGAAGGCCGCGTGCGGCACAATTTCGGCATGGCACGACCGGAGGGCTATCGCAAGGCCATGCGCCTGATGCGCATGGCGGAGCGTTTCGCACTGCCGGTCATCACGCTCGTCGATACCCCCGGCGCCTATCCCGGCATCGGTGCCGAGGAGCGCGGCCAGGCGGAGGCGATCGCGCGCTCCATCGAGACCTGCCTCAATCTGCGCACGCCGCTCGTCAGCGTCATCGTCGGCGAAGGCGGCTCCGGCGGCGCCATTGCGCTGGCCGCTGCCGATCACGTGGCGATGCTGGAGAACGCGGTCTATTCCGTCATCTCGCCCGAGGGCTGCGCCTCGATCCTCTGGCGCAGCGGCGACAAGGCGCAGGACGCGGCGGAGGCCTTGCGCCTGACGGCGGAGGATCTGGAAAAGCTCGGCATCATCGATGCCATCGTGCCCGAGCCCATCGGCGGCGCCCATCGCGACCCGAAAGAGGTCATGACGGCGGTCGGCGACGCGATCGAGACGGCACTGCGGCCGCTGCTCGGCCTCTCGGGCGGCGATCTGCGCGCCCGGCGCCGCGACAAATTCATGGCCGTGGGCCAGAAGGGCCTCTAGGGGCTTACGTCGTCGATGGCCTCAGCACTCTTCTCCCCCTTCTCTCTGCGCGACCTGACGCTTGCCAACCGCATCGTCGTATCGCCGATGTGCCAGTATGCATCCGAGGACGGCTCGGCTAACGACTGGCACCTCATGCATTACGGCCAGCTCTCCATGGGCGCCGCCGGCCTGCTGGTCACCGAGTCCACCCATGTCTCGCGGGTGGGGCGCATCTCGCCCCATTGCCTCGGGCTCTACAGCGACGAAAACGAAGCGACGCTGAAGCGCGTCATCGATTTCTGCAAGCGCTTCGGTGTTAGCGCCCTCGGCATCCAGATCGGCCATGCCGGGCGCAAGGCCTCCGCCAAGCCGCCGGCAGACGGCAGCGGACCGCTGGATGAAGCGGAAGGGCCCTGGCAAGCAGTGGCGCCATCGCCCCTGCCCTATGCCGACTGGCCAACGCCCGAACCCCTCGACAATGGCGGCCTCGCCACCGTCAAGGCGGAGTTCGTCGCAAGCACCGAGCGTGCCGCACGCGCGGGCTTCGACCTGGTCGAGATGCATGGCGGCCACGGCTATCTGCTGCACCAGTTCCTGTCGCCGCTCAGCAATCAGCGTGACGACGGCTATGGCGGCAGCCTGGACGGGCGCATGCGCTTCCCCCTCGAGGTGTTCGAGGCCATGCGCGCGGTCTGGCCCGCGGACAAGCCGCTCGGCATCCGCGTCTCCGCCACCGACCAAGTCGAAGGCGGCCTGACCGTGGACGAGGTCATCACCTTTTGCCGCACCCTCGCCGACATGGGCTGCGACTTCGCCGACATCACCAGCGGCGGCCTCGACCCGCGCCAGAAGATCGAGGTCGGCCCCGGCTACCAGGTGCCGCTCGCCGAACAGGTGCGCAAGGCGGTGGACATGCCCGTCTGGGCGGTCGGCATGATCACCGAAGCGCAACAGGCCGAAGACATCGTCGCCAACGGTCGCGCGGACTTCGTGGCGCTTGCCCGCGGCATGATGTGGGACCCGCGCTGGGCCTGGCACGCAGCGCATGCGCTCGGCGTCGATACCGACTATCCGCGCATGTACGAGCGCTGCGAGCCCAAGCGCTGGCCGCAGGCGTTCACGAAATAGGCGCCGAGCCGAGCCGACCCGAGCAACACCCTGCCCCGCCCTGCGATTCGGCACGGCACACACCCACGACAGATCGATAAGCCGTGCGAGCCGAAATTTGGCGCCGCCGCCGACCGGGCGAAATGCAGCAATTGGGTCCTAGGGCAGGGTCAAGCCTTCCGGATACGGGTTAATTTCGGAAGTCTCACAGCGATTCGCGCGAATTCCGGGTTTAGCCAAACCCAGACATTCGAGCGCGGGCGCCAGGATTGCAGATTGCTCCGACCACATCGCGAAGCAAGATGATGAAACTTACTCGACGACGTAGGCTTGGATGTCCTCCGCAGCCAAGGCATAGGCGGCATCTGCCAGTTCCGTCGATCGCTTCGCCACCTCGAACCGGCCGGTGACATAGACCGGCTCAAAAAGCGATTCCATGGCATACGCGCGCTCTGTCGTGACGTGTACGATCTGGTTCGGCGGCGGTGGCGGTACGTGTATGCAGGCACCGAAATAGGGCACAAGCAGAAACTCCGTGCCGCCGCCGACACCGAGATCCAGTGGGACTAGATAGCCTGGTAATCGAACCGTCTTGCCGGAGTACTCAGTTACGACTTCCGATTGAGCCGAATCGCCGGCGCCCGGCGGCACGGATTCACCATGTTCGACGATTCCGAGCATTTCCAGAAAATCGCTATCATCTTGACTGGCCGCCGGCAGCAGGTCCTCCCAACCGATGTCGACAGGGGCATCGGCCCATACGGTGCCACTCATGCAGGCCAACACCATGAAAGCGAAACTCAGCTTTGCGTTGCGGGACTTCAGCATTACAGATTGCTCCTCATGATCTAACGCTCATTCCATCGGCGAGCGACATGCGATAGGCGCGTAAGGCGGGGATCCCCCCGACGACAAATGCGGTGACGATAATCGAGCCCAGGATGAGCCATTCACGCGCCGCCAGTCCCGCAATCTCGATGTAGAGACCATACTGCGCGTCAATGTAAGACCGCATGGCCGCGAGCCCCACGTAAAGCAGCGCAACTCCCAGCGCCGCGCCGGCACCCGCCAGCATGCCCGCCTCGGCCATGAGCAGACCGGCGATCGTTACCGGTCGCGCACCCACCGAACGCAGGATCGCCATTTCACGGCGGCGCTCGTTCAGACTGGACAAGGTCATCGTGACCATACCGAGCAGTGCGGTTACAACGACCATCGCAGAAACTACGGTAAGGGCCGATTCTGCTGTGCCGATCAGCTCCCAAAGCTCGTGCAGGGCGACGCCGGGCAGGACAGCGAGCAAGGATTCGTCGGGATATTCGTTTATCCAGCGCTGGAGGCGGAACGTGGCGATCTTTGATTTCATTCCGATGAGCGCAGCAGTGATCGCTTTGGGCTGAAGATTCATCTCGCGCACGACCTCGGGACTAACGCCAACGCCGCGCACTCTTCTGCCGGTCTGCCAATCGACGTGAATCGCTTCGATGGCTTCAAGGCTGACATGGACGGTGCGGTCGACAGGCGTTCCGGTCTTAGCCAGTACGCCGGCCACCCGGAACGGCTTATCGTCATGCTCGGAGAACGAGATCGAGCCGAGACCATGGGCGACGACGATGGGATCGCCGACCTCATATTCCAGGGCCTTCGCAACATCGGCCCCGATCACTGCGTCGAACAAGTCGTTGAACGGGCCGCCATCGGCAAACTCAAGCTCTCGGTCTTTGCGGAATCGATAGTGAACGAAATACTCGGGCGTGGTACCTAGAACGCGGAAGCCACGATGGCTGTCGCCCAGCGAAAGCGGAACCGCCCATGCGACTTCATCGCGCGCGGCAATCTCGTTATAGGACTGCCAACTGACATTGTTCGTGGCGTTCCCGATGCGAAAAACGGAATAGAGCAACAGCTGTATGCTGCCGCTTGGCGCGCCAACGATCAGGTCAGTGCCTGAGATGGTGTCAGCAAAACTGTCGCGCGCGCCCGTCCGCACCTTCTCCACGACGAGAAAGAGGGCCACGGAGACAGCGATCGCCGCCACCGTGAGCAGTGCTGTGCCGGCACGATTGCGCAGCGAAAGCAAAGCCAGCCGAGCGATCATGCCGCTTCCCCGTCGCGTCTGGCTGTGGCGAATTCGCCTAGGTCCAGCACGCGGTCGAAGCGGCTGGACAGCCGCTCGTCGTGGCTAACCATGACAAGTGTGCTGCCTGCAGCGCTAGCTTGATCGAAGAGAAGCTCGAGAAAGGCCAACTGAGCTTTCACGTCAAGGGCCGACGTGGGCTCGTCCGCGACAATGAGCTCAGGCGCTCCCAGCAATGCCCTGGCAACGGCAACTCGCTGCTGCTGGCCGACACTGAGGGAACCGGCGGTGGCGGCGGCAGGAAGCCCGAGTTTCGCGAGCAGCGCCCTGGCCTGATCGCGAACGGTTCCATCAGCAGCGACACGTTCGCGGCGATGGGGCGCAAAGGCCAGTGCCAACAGAACATTGTCCAAGGCGCTGGCGTAGGGCAAGAGGTTGAACATCTGGAAGATGACGCCGTAATGCTCGGCGCGATAGCGGTCGCGGGCAGCGCCATTGAGCCTGCCGAGGTCCTGGCCCAACACGGTGACGGAACCCACGTCCGGCTTGACGATGCCACAGACGAGCGCCAGCAAGGTCGATTTGCCGGCACCCGAGGGGCCGAGCAGGAATAGCCGTTCGCCCCGTGCCACGGAGAAACGCTCGATGCTCAGGTTGAACGAATGCCTTCCCGGCCAGGTGAAGCCGACGCCGTGCATTGTTATGGCGGCGGCTTCGCCTGTGATCCCACGCTCGGCCCCTTTGGCCACGATCTGTCTCCTACCGCCCGGTTTCGATGACGGCAATCGGATCGTCACGGGATACCTCGAGGATTGCTTGGCCCGTGTCCGAGAGTATTGTCACTGACAGCGTCTCGGCTCCGGCAAAAGCTTCGAAGTAAGTAAAGTCAATACGGTCGATTGCAGCGGTGTTGCTGCAAGCGAGCTCATACTCGGCGTGGAACTCACCGTGAGCATCTTCCTCCGCATGATCATCAGACTCGTTTTCATGTGCGTCATCGAGCGCTTCGACATGGGCCGACACGGGATCGCATCCCGCGTCTTCCGGAATCACGAATAGCTCGAGCGGCTGTTCCAGCATGGCCACGGCCGCTGCAATGGCGGCTTTGTCTTCGTCGCTGTGAGCCTCGTGCTCAAAGCCAACGATATCGGACCCCGGCGCTTCCAGCTCCAGCCAAACGCCGTCTCCTTCGATGGCGACATTCATTGCGCCACGACCATGTTCGTGTGCGTCGAAATCGCGTCTTTCCTCGTCTTCGGCCAATGCGCTGCCGGCGCCGACGAGGGCGCTCAGAACGGCAAAAGCATATGGTTTCAGCATCTTGTGCTCCGTTACAGTTTGTCAAAATGGGGCCACAGACGCGCCGCCGCCCATTGGCGGCGCCAAGGCGCGTGGCCCTTGTCACGACGTGGTCAGACTGTGGGAGGCGCTCGGATGGACGCTATTCCGATGGGGCGGCCCCGGGGCGCAAGATCTGCCGCGGCGCCGGCGAGGCCCATCGAGACCGACTGCCAATTCGGCCGAGGCGCGCGACAGTCGATAGCCGGCGGCGTATCGGCGAGTCCGCACTCGGCGGCAACCTCTGCTTCGAAATGCCCAGCGTCGCCGCTTTCCGCATAGTGCAGCCAGACATGCACCCAGCCGGCCAGCAGACAGGCCGCGGCGAACATCGAGACACGAGGGCTGCGCAAGGTGGAAAAGACGCTAGGACGCTGGCTCATGGAATAATCCTAGCAGACATCGCCGCGCCAATCACTCTGGTGCGGCAGGAGACAGCGCGGCGACGAGCTGGCGCAAGTTGTCCGCATGATACTCCGGGATCGTTACCACCTTCAGCTCGCCGGACAGCATGACATAGCGGCTGAGCTCGTCTGGCGCCAGGTCACCGAAAAAGTACCGTGCGATGGGCTTGGTTTCGGATGCGCCGAATAACGATAGCGACATTGCCGGCCGCAATACGCCATAGGGGGCAACATCTCTGCCGACCGTGATTTCTCGCTTGATTCTGGCGCGGGCGAAGACAGTCAAAGATTGCCCGATCGCCTCTGACGACGGTGCATCCCCGTAGCGCCAACCACCGGCATTGTCGCGACGAAGCGTGAACTCCTCAGCGTCGAGGGAAATCGTGATGGAGGAAACCTGCTCCAACGGTGTATTCACAAGGAATTGCGGCCCTGGACCGATTGCGTGCCCATGGCCATCCCTGGCGGCCGGCTGCGTGAACTGGCCGGTGCTCTCGGCCACCAAGACGCCCCCTACAACTAGCGCCAGTACAAACCACACCCTCAGTGCCTTCATGATCGCCGCACT
Source organism: uncultured Rhodospirillaceae bacterium (assembly GCA_964555535.1). Classification (GTDB taxonomy): domain Bacteria; phylum Pseudomonadota; class Alphaproteobacteria; order UBA7887; family UBA7887; genus UBA7887. Next base: position 220 of record CAZKTK010000180.1, on the reverse strand, counting down.
CAGCTATTCAATCCATTCTTCCCATGTGGTGTTGCAACGAGTCGCAATTCACCCAACCGAGGCTTGTCCCGCACGAACGCATTGAAGGCGACTGTCTTCACCAAGCTTCCCAAAAAGTAAACACGGCACGCCGGAGTGTCCACACTGGCAATCTGGCCCTTCCGCCACTCGCACGCCGTTTCGCTACCACGCAAACAGAAAGGCCCAACGTCCGGCTTGG
>CAZKTK010000179.1:0-6651 GCA_964555535.1 uncultured Rhodospirillaceae bacterium | reverse complement strand
GGCCGGCGGCGGGCACGGTGCGCAAAGCACCTCGCGCGGCAGGCTCAGATAGACCGGCCCGCGCGGCGCGGACATGGCAATGGCCCAGGCGCGGTCCACCACGTCGTAGACCTGCTCGGGAAAACGCAGCTCGTAGTCCCACTTCACCGCCTCGCGCACCAGGGCGGCCTGATCGCGCATCTCCTGGCCCCAATTGATGGGGTTGCTGCGCGAGCCGAGGCGCCCACTCTCCGTGGCCGGCCTGCGGCCCGAGCAGAGGATCATCGGGATCTGGTCGTAAGCCGCATTCAGCGCACCGATGGCTGCGTTGGCCAGGCCCACATTGGTATGCACCATCACCGCCTGGGGCCTGCCCGTGGCGAGGGTATAGCCGTGCGCCATGCCCATCGCGGCGTGCTCGTGGGGCATGACCAGGGGTCGAGGCATGGCATCGGCGTTACCGCCCGCGAGCGCCTCTATGAGAGGCGGGAAGTCGGTGCCGGAATTGGCGAACAGATAGTCGATGCCGAGCGTCTTGAAGCGCCGCAGCAGGGCTTCACCTGCGCTGGTCTCCTCGCTCATACGTCCTCCCAGCCGCCGCTCTCGTGGGACCGGCGAATGGCGTCGAGCACGCGCATACCGGCCAAGGCCAGTTCCAACGGCCGCTCGGTGGTCGACTCGCCACGGACGAGCCGCGAGAAGCGCTCCCCCTGGATGGTGTACTGATTGACCGCGGGCACCTCGATGCGTGTGATATCGAAGCCCGGGCTGCGGCAATGATGCAGATAGGCGGTGCGCGGCTGAATATGGGCGAAGGGAAACTCAACGCGAATCCAGCCCTCGCTGCCGAGAATCTGGCCCTGCTGATAGCGCCCGGTTTGGGTGCCGACCGTGAAGCAGGCCTGCCGCGAGGCGCCAAAATCTAGCATCACCGAGGCCAGTCGGTCGGTGCCGAAGGTCGGGTCGTGATCCGTCAGCGCCACCAGCCGCCTGGGCTCGTCGTCGAAGACCAGACGCGCGATCGTGCTGGTGTAGACGCCGAGGTCGTAGATGCCGCCGCCGCCGGTCTCAACCTTGTTGCGGATGTTGGCAGGATCGGGGTTGTTGTAGGTGAAGGCCAATTGCATGGCGTGCAGCTCGCCAATCCCACCCCCATCGATAAGCTCACGAACCTTTATCCATTGCGGATGGTCGCGGGCCATCATCGCCTCTTCGACGCAAAGCCGGCTGCGGTCGCGCGCCCGGATCAGTTCTTCGGCCTCGGCGGCGTCCATGGTAAGCGGCTTCTCGCACAGCACGTGCTTGCCCGCCTCCAATGCCTTCCTGCTCCATTCGAGATGCAGATTGTTGGGCAAGGGATTGTAGATCGCGTCCACGCCGTCATCCGCCAGCAGCGCCTCGTAGCCGGCATGGGCGCGCGCAATGCCGAGAGATTCGGCCGCAGCACGGGCCTTATCGCCGTCGCGCGAGGCGATGGCGACCACCGGCGTCAGCGGGCTTTGCTGCATGGCCGGAATGACGGTCCGCAACGCGATATTGGCGCAGCCGAGAACGCCCCAGCGAACGGGTTCCATGGCTCGTCTCCCCTATACGGCTGTCTGGTACCGTTCCTTGATGATGCGCACCACCTCGTCCGGGTCGCGCTTCCACCAATCGCGGCTGGAAAAGATCTCGACCTCGCGGTGGCCGGCATAGCCCGTTGCCTCGACCATGGCGCGGATGCCGGGAATATCGATCACGCCGTCGCCCATCATGCCGCGGTCGAGGCGCAGATCGCGGGTGTCTTCTAGCCAATCGTTGATGTGGAAGGCGACGATGCGCTTGCCGGCGCGCTCGATCTCGCGCGCCAGGTTGGGGTCCCACCAGACGTGGTAGACATCCACCGCGATACCGAGCTCATCGCCGGCGCCAAGCCGGTCGCACCAGTCATTGGCCTCGCCGAGGGTGGTGAGCACCGCACGGTTGGCGCACATCATCGGGTGCAGCGGCTCGAGCGCGATGGTGACGCCCGCCGCCTTGGCCTCCGGCAGCAGGACACTCAGCCCTTCGAGACAGCGCGCACGCGCACCGGCCAGGTCCTTGGAGCCGTCCTCGAGGCCACCGGCAAGAAAGACGATGCACTGCGCTTCGATGGCCGCCGCTTCCTCGATGACACGGCGGTTCTCATCCATCGCGGCTAGGCGCTTTGCGGAATCGGGGGAGGTCAGCAGGCCACCGATGCAATAGCCGGTCACGGTCATGTCGTGCTGGCGCAGCAGGCGCGCGGCCTCGGCCAGGCCGACGTCGCGCAGCTTGTCGTGCCACACGGCGATCCCGTGCACGCCGTGGCGCGCATAGCCTGCCACCGCCTCCGGCAGCGACCACTGCTCCCGCGTGGTGGCCTGGTTTATCGACAACAGCGCTTCGTCCAGCATGACCGCCCATTCCTCCCGTTTCGGCACAGCAGAACTGAGCACGCCACGGTGCCCCGGGGCAAGGGCAATGCAATGGCGAGTGGTCGACAAAAGCGGCACCATGAGCGGCTTGCGTCGGTGAAACCCGGCATCCGCCTTGCACGGCGGAGCGCCCGTCAGGGGGATCTGCCATGAAAGCCGTCTCCACGAGCCTCGCCGCACTTGCCGTTAGCTGTTTCCTTGGCGCTGCAGCCACGGCCCAGGAAAGGGACCGATACTCGAGCCCTTGCAAAACGGTGGCGGCGGCCAGGTCGGCACCGTCCAGCCGGGCGGTGGCGGCAACCTGCTCAATCCGGGCGGGGGTGGCGGTGGCGGGGAATACTGCCCCAGCGTCGACACCCCCGGCGTCACGGACTGCTGGGCCTCGGCCGGCTGCACGGACTACGACGGCGACACCGGCACCTATACCTACGAGGACTGCGGTACCTACGACACCTACGACTGATCACTGCACCCGGATGAAAACGTAGACGTCGCCATATTCGTCCTGCAGGGCGAACTGGTTGCCTTGGATCTCGAAAGCGTAGGCGGCTTGGCTGCCGTCGTAGCTGCTTTGGGTGAAGAACTGGTTGCCGCTCACCTGATAGAGGCCGGCGTCGACCAGCTCCTGGTCGGCGTAAAGCTCATAATTGGTGTCGTTCATGGCCAGGGCGAAGCCGTCCGGATTCTGCCACAACCCGGCCAATGACGCGCCCTGCTGCGGCTGCGGTTGCGGCACGGGTTGGGGCTGCGGCTGGGGTTGCGGCGTCACGACCTGGGGCTGAGGTTGCGGTTGCGGCGCAGGCTGCGGTCCGCCACCGCCACCCTCGCGGGTCCAAAGGATCAGCCAGCCCGCCGGCACCAGATATTTGAGGATCATGCGCGGCGAGTTGGCATCGTCCCAGCCCGAGACCAGCATGCTGTAGTTCTGCGCCTCGAGCGGATAGCCCTCGTCGTCGAATTCGATAAAGCGCAGGACAGGCGTCAGGCGCGTATCCAGTAGCACCAGGCTCGGCCCAACCTTGAAATTGGGGTCCTGCTCGCTTGTCGTCACCGCCACCAGCGACGAGGGATCGTTTTCAGAGACCGCGATCTCGGTCACCATCGGCGCCGGCTCGGCCCCATTGTCGGTGATCCTGTTCCAACGCCAGCGGCCGACCAGCTGCTCCGCCCGGACCTGTCTGGAGTTGTCGACGAAAGCCTGCTCCTGCTGGCTGTAGGCTTCGGAGATGACTGTCGTGGTCGCAAAATCGGACAGGCCGCCGATCGACTCGGCGCGCACGCCGACGGTGATCTCGCCGGGATCGTCATTGCCCAGGACCAGCTCCAGGCCCCTGCCCCAGGTCAGGCTGTCGCCGGCAAGATAGGTGGTATCGCTGCCGTCGCCCGGAATGAACTCGTAGAGCAGGGTGATCTGGTCGTTCGCTTCCGGCTGCACCTGGCGATAGGCGACGCTGCCGTCGGGCTGCGGCAGCTCGGCCACCATGGCCGACGCCTGCCAGGTGACGAGATCGAAGTAGAGCGTGGCGAAATGCTCGCCGACGCCGGGCCGGTTGATGACGATGGGCACAGCGACATTGCCGAGGTCCGACAGGCTGGAGCCGTCGATGGTCGCAAGGCTCGCCGTGTTGCCGTCGGATATGTAGAGACGGTGGCCGACGAATTCCTGCGAAACCGTGCTGCGGTCGCCCTCGAATTCGGGCATCACCAGGTCGATGACATCGGCTGCCGCCTCTCTCTGCTTCGCGAAATAGAGCGGGTCGAAGATGTAGCTTTTCTCCAGCACGCGGTAGCCGTTGTTGGCCTGGTCGAAAATGGCATGCAGGGATTCGACCCAGAGCACGTTCTCGCCTTCGACCGTGGCCTGAACGGAGAATCCACCGCCTGCACGCTGGTCACGCGCGGGGCGGTGAGGTTGGCCTGTTGGGTGCGATGCAAATCGGAGAGCAATTGCGGCCAGGCGGTATCCCGCGCGAATGCTGTCTTGCCATATTCCGCATTGTACTGTTCACCCACCACCGGGGCATAAATGGCGACTCCGTTGCTGAGGCGATGCTTGGCCGTGCGGTAATTGGCGATGACCGCCCGGTCCATGGCATCGACGAGGTCACGATAGGCATTCTCCGCCGGGAAGGCTTCGGCGCTGGCGCGCACGCGCTTGAGCATGTCGAGCAGATCGACGCTGGCCAGCACCTGGCTGTCACGGCGCACGTCGCGGCGATCGGCATAGCTCTCGGAGAAGAACATGGAGCGCGATATATCGGACCAGGTCTGGGCCAGGCTGCCGCTGGTGCCGGCAGCAATGGCATTCAGGGAGCCTGCCACCTCGCCGATCACCGACAAGTCGACCGCCGACTGGGTGGCGATAACCTCTTGGCGAGCGTCATAGAAGCGGCCATAGCCCTCCACGATCGACGCGGCGACACGCCGCGGCCCCATGGTGCCGGCGCCGAAGGCGGGCAGGATTTCGTGATAGGGCCAGCCGTCACCGGGCTCGACCGCCTGCGAAGCGACCATGACCCGCGCCAGGTCCTTCATCTCGTAGGCGGTCTCGACCTGCGCCATCAGGCACATGTCGAAGCCGATGATGTCGAGCTTGCTCAGGCCGAGGGCGCCGAGGCCCGCGCGCAGGCCCGCGCTCACCTCGGGCAGATCCAACCCGTCATGGCCTTCGGCGCTGCCCGGTGCGTTGTGGTCGATGGCCATGGCCTGCCAGCCGCCGCCGTGGTCCCAGAACACCATGGCGGTGCGGCGGGCGGGATAGCGCCTCAACGCGCCGGCGACGAAAGCGGAGATGAGCGAGGGATTGCCCATATTGGCTTCGCCGATACTGCCGAGCAGCTCCGAGCCGATGCGGTTGGGGTCGTTATCCTTGCGCACACGGTAGACGCGCGCATCCTGCCAGTCGCCATCCGAGTCGTCGTAGCCTTCGGCGCGGTCGACCAGAACGATGACCTCAACGCCCTGCTCCGGCAAACCCGCTTCCATCTCGTTGAGGTCGATCAGGGCGAACTGCTCGAGATCGTTGTCGGCGTCGAGATAGACCAGGACGGTCCACTCCCGCGCGGGATCGTCGAGCGGCGGGCCGAGGTCCATGCCTTGGCCAAGGGCGGAAGTAGCGGCAAAAACGGTAGCCGCAACGAACGAGCTGATCGACCTTGCCCCGCGCATGACAGGCTCCTCCCTCAGGCCAAATCCTTCGTAGATTATGAGGATACCCGACTTGCCGGCAGGGGCCAAAACTTCGCAAGCGGGTGGGGTTCTGATAAACTCGCGCGCAGGCGCAAGGAGGGGGCAGCCATGCACGCTCGGACAATCGGTCTCTGGGGAACGGTCTTGGCGGCGTTGCTGCTGGCCTATCCGGCCTCGGTCTCGGCCCAGGAAGACCTGTTCGACACGTTCGAAGATATTTTCTCCGACGACGATGAGGAAGCCCCCGCCCCCGCCGCCGAAGAGCGCCGCGGCCCGAAGGAAAATCGCGGGCGTGGACGCGGGCGCGGCGGACGCGGGCATGGCGATGATACCGGTGTCATGAACGTGCTGGACGATCTCGGCATCGACCAGTCGTCAGGGGGCCTGGCCTTCGGCGGCGGTGCTGTCGCCATGGTTCAAAGCATCACAGGTGCCGAGGGGACCGGTATCGAGGCGTTGGACCATATCCACACGGGCGATGTCATAAATCTTGGCAACGACGGAGAACTGGTCCTCGAATATCTCGATTCCTGCCGCCGCGAGACCGTCCGCGGCGGTACCGTGACAATCACGCCGGACGGTGCCCAGGTCGACGGTGGGCGGCTGTCGCGACAGAACACGCAGTGCCAGCAATTGGCATTGGCCATCAGCGAGGATGCCTCCGAAGCCGGCGCACAGGCCGAGCGGGTCACACCCAACGAGCTTACCGGCAATTTCTGGCGCGAGCAGGTGATCACGACCACCACGCCGACGTTCTCCTGGGATGACAAGGCTTCCATGGTTCTGCGCATCATCGACCTGGACCAGCCGGCACTAGCAGACATCTGGCGCGCGACCGTCAGCGGCGGCAAGATCGCCTATCCGGCCGACGCACCGGCCCTTCTCGTCGGCTGGCCCTATCTTGCGGTCGTCCAGGGCCCCGGAGGCAGCGCGAGCCAACTGTTCTCGATCGATCCGGGGCTTGAGGTCGGCGAGGTCCTGACCGCCAGTGTCGTCGCCATCGGTCGTTAGCCGGGTCTGGTATCGGCGCCTGGTGCTGGGGCTGGGC
>CAZKTK010000178.1:0-6654 GCA_964555535.1 uncultured Rhodospirillaceae bacterium | reverse complement strand
GGTGCGATCCTCGCGCGGCACGCTGAGCATGTCGCAGACCACTTCGATCGGCAGGCGGAAGGAGAAGTCCTCGACCACGTTCATTTCGCCGCGGTCGGCCAAGGCATCGAGATAGCCATCCACTAGCGCCTCGATACGCGGGGTCAGCGCCTGCAGGGCCTTGCGCGTGAAAGCGGCCTGGAAGAGACCGCGGATGCGCGTGTGGTCCGGCGGATCAGTGAACACCACGCTGGTGGTGTGGTGCTCAAAAAGCGGGCTGTCGCCGAACTTGGGCTTGAAATCGATCTTCTTGTCCGAACTCCACAGCGCGGCATCGCGGTAGACCGCAGTCATATCCTCATAGCGCGTCAGCACATAGGAGCCGTCCGGATTGCGATGCACCGGGTCGTGTTTGCGCAAGGCCGCGAAGTAGCGATACGGATCGGCGACGAAATCGTCGGGCACCGCTCGCAGGTCAAAATTGGCAACATCCATGGGGCCATTCTAGTGTCGCGCGCTGCCTTGGCAACGCCAGGGCCAGACGCTACCGTGCGCGGCGATGCCTCGAACCTTTGCCTTGATCGTTGCTGCCGGCCGTGGACACCGCCTGGGCGGTGCCGTACCGAAGCAGTTTCTGCCGTTGGCCGGCGAGCCCATGCTGCGGCGGACGGCCGGGGTCTTTGTCGATCATCCTGAGGTCGCGGGCGTGGTGGTGGTCATCCACCCTGACGATCGCGAATTGTACGATGCGGCCACGGGCGGCTTGAGTTTGCTTGAGCCGATTGCTGGTGGCACCGAGCGCCAGGATTCGGTGCGCAACGGACTGGAGGCTTTGGCGGCGTATGCGCCGGACCGTGTGTTGATCCATGATGCTGCGCGTCCCCTTGTCGCGACTGAAGATATTTCCGGCTGTATCGCCGCCTTGAACCAAAACGATGGTGCCATCCTCGCCGTTCCGGTGCGCGACACCCTGAAGCGTGGTAACGAGCATATTGCGGAGACCGTAGGGCGCGAGGGGCTGTGGCGGGCACAGACGCCGCAGGCCTTTCGTTTCCCGGCGATACTTGCCGCGCACCGGGCCGCGGCGGGCAAGGCTTTGACGGACGATGCGGCGGTTGCCGAACATGCCGGCCTCAGTGTCGCCCTGGTGACGGGCAAGGAGGACAATCTGAAAGTGACAACAGCCGAAGATGCCGCCTTGGCGGAACGACTTCTCGCGCGCACGGGCGGCGAAACCCGTATAGGCAGTGGGTTCGACGTGCATCGCTTTGCCGACGGCGATCACGTCATGCTGTGTGGCGTGAGGGTTCCCCACGACCGCGCCCTCGCGGGCCACTCGGATGCGGATGTCGCGCTGCATGCCCTGGTCGATGCCATTCTCGGTGCCTTGGGCGCCGGCGATATCGGCGAGCATTTTCCGCCTTCGGACGAACAGTGGCGCGGTGCCGATTCGAGCCTGTTCGTTTCCCATGCGTGCAAGTTGGTGAACGATGCCGGCGCCTGTGTCGCGAATGTGGACCTCACCCTGATTTGCGAGCGTCCCCGCCTCGGGCCGCACAAGCTGGCCATGCGTGAACGCCTGGCGGCGCTGCTCGATATTCCGGTCGAGCGCATCGGCCTCAAGGCGACCACCACCGAAGGCCTCGGTTTCACAGGCCGCGGCGAAGGGATTGCGGCGCAGGCCGTCGTCTCCCTCTTCATCTCATGACGCTCTCCACCCTGCTCGCCACCTGGTTCGGCACCGGCCTGTTGCCGAAGGCGCCCGGCACCTGGGGCTCGCTCGCTGCGCTGCCGTTCGCTTGGGTCATTCAGATGTGGAGCGGCCAGGCCGGCTTGGTAGCCGCCTCGGTAATCGTCTTCTTCATCGGTTGCTGGGCCGCCCAGGCCTATACGAAACGGACCGGCACCAAGGATCCCGGCGAGGTCGTGATAGACGAAGTTGCCGGCCAATGGCTGACCCTTGCCGTGGTTCCCCACAGCCTGCTGGGCTATGCCATCGGCTTCCTGCTGTTCCGTGTTGCCGATATCACCAAGCCCTGGCCGGTCTCATGGCTCGACCAGAAGGTCGAGGGCGGCGCGGGCGTGATGGCCGACGACATGGCTGCGGGAGTCTATGCCGGCCTCGCCCTGTGGCTGGTTATGTCGGTGGCGCCATGAGCTTCGACGACGCCCTGCTGACGAAGGCGGAGGCTCTCCTGCAAAGCTGTCGCGAGCGCGGCTGGATGATCGCCACCGCCGAATCCTGCACGGGCGGCCTCATCGCCGGTTTGTTGACCGAGATTGCGGGTTCGTCCGATGTGGTCGACCGCGGCTTCGTGACCTATTCCAATGGCGCCAAGCAGGCCATGCTCGGCGTTCCCGAAGACGTGCTCATTGCCCATGGCGCTGTCAGCGAACCGGTCGCACGGGCCATGGCGGAAGGTGCCATCGCGCGCTCGGATGCCCAACTCGCCGTGGCCGTGACAGGTGTCGCCGGGCCCGGCGGCGGCAGCGCAGAGAAACCGGTCGGCCTGGTGCATTTCGGACTTGCCGTGCGCGATGGCCAAACCCGTGCCGAGCATCACGTGTTCCCAGGCGACCGTCAGGCGGTGCGGCTATCGACCGTCGAGCATGCCTTGGCCATGCTGTCGTCTGCCGCCTCGCCATAGAGCGCTTTGGCGCGTTCTTCGAAAGCGCTCACCATCCTGCGCACCGCTTCATGGAAGAGCGCGCCGATCAGGGCGTTGAGAACCCGCGAGCGGAATTCGAACTCGACGTGGAAGTCGATCTCGCATCCACCATCTTCCAGGTCGCTGAAGCGCCAACTGTTGGCAAGACGGCGAAACGGCCCGCTGACCGGGCTCACATCTATACTATGGGGCGACACGCCGACGATGCGGGAGCCAAACCGCTCTCGTATCATGCGAAAGCCGATCACAAGGTCCGCATAGGTCGCAATATTGTCACGCGCCGTGACCCGGGCGGCGATACACCACGGCAGGAATTCGGGGTAGCGCTCGACATCGCTGACAAGCTCATAGAGCTGCGCTGCCGTATAGGGCAGGACGCGTTTCTCGTCGTGTCGATGCACAGGTCTAGACCAAGGCCTCGCGGGCTGCGCGCAGTTTGGCGAAATCCGCGTCGGCGTGGTAGGACGAGCGCGTCAGCGGCGACGACGAGACCATCAGAAAGCCCTTGTCGTAGGCCGCTTTCTCATAGGCCTTGAATTCGTCCGGAGTGACGAAGCGGTCCACGGGGTGGTGTTCGTGGGTCGGCTGCAGGTATTGGCCGATAGTGATGAAATCGATGTCATGGGCACGCATGTCGTCCATGACGGTCAGGATTTCGTCCGCCTCTTCGCCGAGGCCGACCATCAGCCCGGACTTGGTGAACAGCGCGGGCTCCAATGATTTGGCGTGCTTCAGCAGCCACAGGGAATGCTCGTAGCTCGCAGCACGGCGGACCGTGCGATAGAGACGCGGCACGGTTTCGAGGTTGTGGTTGAAGACATCGGGCCGGGCGTGGGCCACCGCCTCCACCGCGCCGCCCTTGCGCTGGAAATCGGGAGTCAGCACCTCGATCGTGGTCTCCGGCGAGGTCTCGCGGATACGCTGAATGCAACGCACGAAGTGATCCGCGCCGCCATCGTCGAGATCGTCGCGGTCGACCGACGTAATGACCACATGGCGCAGACCGAGCTCGGCCACCGCCTTGGCGAGATTGTCGGGCTCGTGTGGATCGAGGAGATCCGGGCGGCCCGTGGCGACGTTGCAGAAGGCGCATTTGCGCGTACACACACTGCCGAGGATCATCATGGTGGCATGGCCGCTGTGCCAGCACTCGCCGATGTTCGGACACGCCGCCTCTTCGCAAACCGTGTTCAACGACAGCGAGCGCACCAGCTTGCGCGTCTCGTTGTACTCGGCCGAGACCGGCGCCTTGACGCGGATCCAGGCGGGCTTGCGTTGGCGTTTGGCGACGCTTGTAGCCATGCCTTAGATGTGGATCGCGCGGTCGTAAGCGTCAAGCACCGATTCGTGCATCATCTCCGACAGGGTTGGGTGCGGGAAAATGCTGTGCATGAGGTCGAGCTCGGTGCCTTCCATGCTCTTGGCGACGACGTAACCCTGGATCAGCTCCGTCACTTCCGCGCCGATCATATGCGCGCCGAGCAGTTCGCCGGTCTTGGCGTCGAACACGGTCTTGACCATGCCGTCGGGCTCGCCCAGCGCAATGGCCTTGCCGTTGCCGAGGAATGGGAAGCGCCCGACCCTGATCTCGTGGCCCGCCTCCTTGGCCGCGTCTTCGGTCAGCCCGACGCTGGCAACTTGCGGGCGGCAATAGGTGCAGCCGGGAATGTTGCTGGTGTCAAGCGGGTGAACCCCTTCGACGCCGGCGATCTTCTCGACGCAGAGCACGCCTTCATGGCTCGCCTTGTGGGCCAGCCAGGGCGGGCCGACGAGATCGCCGATGGCATAGACGCCGGGCTCGCCTGTGCGCAGCCACTCGTCCACCACCACATGGCCCCGGTCTACCTCGACCTTAGTGCCGTCGAGACCGATATCCTCGACATTGCCGGTAATCCCGATGGCGAGAATGACGCGGTCGACGGTCTTCTGCTCGCTCTTGCCGTCGCCATGGGCAATGGTCGCTGTGACTTTGCCACCCTTCTTGTCGAGTGCCTTGACCGTGGCGCCGGTATGGATGGTCATGCCCTGCTTGGCAAAAGCTTTCTCGGCCATCGCCGATATCTCGGCATCCTCGACCGGCAGCACGCGGTCGACCACTTCGACCACCGTGACCTCGGCGCCTAGCGCGTTGTAGAAGCTCGCGAACTCGATGCCGATCGCGCCCGATCCCACCACCAGGAGAGATTTGGGCATGGTCTCGGGCACCATGGCTTCCTTGTAGGTCCAGATCAGCTCGCCATCGGGCTCCAGCCCAGGCAATGAGCGCGCGCGCGCACCTGTCGCCAGGATGATGTGCTTGGCTTCCAGGGTCTCACCGTTGCTCACCGCCACCTTGCCCTTTCCTGACAAGCGGCCGTGGCCGTCGATGACAGTGACCTTGTTCTTCTTCAGGAGATGCGCGACGCCACCAGAGAGCCGCTTCGCCACCTTGCGCGAGCGCGCCACGACCTTCTTCAGGTCGAAGGCGACGTTGTCGGCGGAAAAGCCGTATTCATCGAGCTCCGACAGCATGTGCCCGACTTCCGCCGAGCGCAGCAGTGCCTTGGTTGGAATGCAGCCCCAGTTGAGGCAGATGCCTCCCAGATGCTGGCTTTCCACCACGGCCGTGGCCATGCCCAGCTGAGCGGCGCGAATGGCAGCGACGTACCCGCCGGGACCGCCACCGACAACGACAACGTCGAATTTGGTGTCGGCCATCAGAGCAACATCGTCAGCGGGTCTTCGATCAGCGCCTTGAACGCCGCCAGAAGCTCGGCACCGACCGCGCCGTCGATCACTCGGTGGTCGCCCGAGAGTGAACAGCTCATCACCGTCGCGACGGAGAGCGCGCCGTCCTTGACCACGGGGCGTTGCTCGCCGGCACCGATCGCAAGAATGCCAGCCTGGGGCGGATTGATGATCGCCGTGAATTCCTTGATGCCATACATGCCGAGATTGGAGACCGAGAAGCCGCCGCCCTGATACTCCTCGGACGCCAGCTTGCCGTCCCTCGCCCGAGCGGCGAAGTCCTTCATCTCGGCCGATATCTGCGCCAGACCCTTGTTGTCCGCATTGCGTACCACCGGGGTGACGAGACCGCCTTCGACGGCAACGGCGACCGATACGTCGACCGTATTGTATTGCAGCGTTGCCGCATCGCCCCACGAGGCGTTGGCCGCCGGCACCTTGCGCAGCGCCAGCGCCAGCGCGCGCACGACGAAGTCGTTGACCGACAGCTTGATGTCTTCCGAGCGGCCGTTGAGGTCCGTGCGGATCTTGAGCAATTCGTCGATCTCGCAATCCACCGTCAGGTAGAAATGCGGGATCGTCTGCTTGGATTCCTGCAGCCGTTGGGCGATGACCTTGCGCATGCCGGAATTCGGCACTTCGGTCACGTCGGTGCCGGCCGGCACCGGCGCGGCAGCAGCGGCGAGTGCCGGGGCAGCGCCGCCCGCAATCGCCGCCTCGATATCGCGCTTGACGATGCGCCCGCGCGGACCGCTGCCGCTGAGTGCGGCAAGATCGATGCCGGCCTGTTCGGCCATGCGCCTGGCCAGCGGACTGGCGATGATTCGGGCACCGTTCGCCCGCGGTGCGGCAGGCGCCGCTGCAGGGGCAGCCGCCGGCGCCGGTGTTGGTGCTGGTGCTGCCTCAGGCTCGGCGGCGGCCGGCGCGGCGGCTGGCGCTGCAGCGCCCGAGAAGCCCTCGGCGGCGCTCCAATCCTCACCTTCTTCGAGCAAGACGGCGATGGGGGTGTTGATGGGCACGCCTTCGGTGCCTTCGCCGATCAGGATGCGCCCCAACACCCCTTCCCCGACGGCTTCGACCTCCATGGTCGCCTTGTCGGTCTCAACCTCGGCGATGATGTCGCCGGAGACGACGCTGTCCCCCTCGCCCTTGAGCCACTTGGCTAGCGTGCCCTCGGTCATGGTCGGCGACAGCGCCGGCATCAGGACGGGTATCGGCATGGCATTATCTCCCCCGCGGGGGCCTCTGAGAGATGGTTTCGTTTGTATAGAGCCGTTTC
>CAZKTK010000177.1:0-6671 GCA_964555535.1 uncultured Rhodospirillaceae bacterium | reverse complement strand
GCCGCACGGGTGTTCAACGCCCTGGAGATGACCTATCTCATAGATATCGTCAGTCGCATGAACGACGCTCGCGTGGCTGAGATCATTGGCAAGATGGAAACCATCAAGGCCATGGAACTGACGATGGAGATGGCGAAGCGGCGCAATCCCGCACTGCTGGCCCAGGAAACTGCTGTGCAATAGGCAGGGAAATGGACCAGGCACGTTGCTGCGATTGCGTTAGGCGAGACGGTGACGTGTAGGGCGGAGGAAGACTATGGCCGTTGACAAGGACATGAGCGTACTGATCGTGGATGATTACAAGACGATGCTCCGTATCATCCGCAATCTGCTCAAGCAGATCGGATTTAATAACGTCGATGACGCGACCGATGGCAAGGAAGCCTTGGCGATGGCCATGGGCAAGAGCTACGGCCTGATCATTTCCGACTGGAATATGGAGCCGATGACGGGATTGCAGCTGCTTAAGGAGGTTCGCGCCAGCGACCAAATCAAGCATGTGCCTTTCATCATGATCACAGCGGAGAGCAAGACCGAGAACGTGATCGCCGCCAAGGAGGCGGGGGTTAACAACTACATCGTCAAGCCGTTCAACGCGGAAACGTTGCGCAGCAAGATGGGCGCCGTCCTCGGCGCTTTCTGAGTCCGCTGATGCTTCGTCCGCCTGACCAGGCTTGCCGGTGACCGTCTAGAACGGTCGGCTGGGCGCCGAAATATTTTGCCCTCGAGCTGGAGCCTGTGGATTTCCGGCGCGAGGTGGGTGACAGCATGCGTCTGGCCGGTGTGTCGCGCACGGATGCGGGGCATCTCTCAGGCACCGGCGCTGGCGCCACGGAGGATGCGGGCACGCAAGAAATCGATGATCCCTACGAAGTCTCCGAGAACGGCAATGCGGTCTCGCTGGAGCAGCAGGCGGTCATGATTTCGCGCAATGCCATGGACTATCAGTTGGCCGTCACGCTCTATCAAGAGAGTGTCGCCATGGTGCGGGCAGCCATCAGCAATCGGCCATAGGGAGAGTTAGTTATGAAGCTTTCGGACACGCTGCACATCGCCGCCGCGGGCATGCGTGCGCAAACCGAGCGCATTCGAGTCGTGGCCGAGAACGTAGCCAACGCGAATTCCGTTGCCGTGACGCAGGAAGGCAAGCCCTATCAGCGCAAGACCATAACCTTTGCCAATACCCTCGACCGCGAGCTTGGCGTCGAACTGGTCAAGGTCCACGAAGTGGGCAGGGACGATTCGGCCTTCAATCTGCGCTACGAGCCGGGACATCCCTCTGCCAACGAGGCCGGCTATGTGGAGTATCCCAACGTCAACTCAATGATCGAAATGATGGATATGCGCGAGGCCCAGCGCAGTTATCAGGCCAATCTCAAGGTCATGGAGACCACCCGTGGTCTGGCGGCCAAGTTGCTAGAGGTCCTGCGCGGCTAGGCTTGCATTGGTGCGCCGAAGCAGGCCGCTGACCAGGACCAGGTTGGCCAGGTTGGCGGCCGTGCCGATCAAGAAGGCCGGCCGGTAGCTGCCCAATAGGTCATAGGCGACACCGCCGATATAGCTGCCGAGCGCCATGCCGATACCGCCGAACAGCAGTACGACGCCTGTCGAACGCCCGGCCCGCGTCGATGGCAGAAGCAGACGCACGATAATCGGATAGCACGGCAATATCCCGCCATAGCCGAGACCGAAAAGCAGCGATATCGCGTACAGCGCAACAAGGCTGTCGACGGCGGCGAAGAGAACCAGGCTGAGCATCTGCACGAAGGAAAAGGCGAACAGCGCACGCAAGGGGCCGTGGCGCTGGGCCAGGCGCCCGACGCCGAAAAACGCGCTGGCCGCGCCGCCAAGCAACATCACCGATAGCATTTCCGCGCCACGGGCCGCGTCGAAGCCGAGGTCGCTGGCATAGGCGACGATATGCGCCAGCGGCAGGGACATGGCGGTGCAGCATCCCACCACCGCGGCGCAAAGCGCCACCTGCGTCCGCGCAGGGCTCAGGCCCGACAGGGTGGTCGGCCCGCCATTTGCGCTCCCGCTGGGCAGTGCCGCCGGGCGAAGCCGGCGCCGGAAGACGAGAGACAGGGGCAGCATGGTCACGATCGCGGCGATGCCGTACCACATGGCGGTGCCGCGCCAGCCGATACTGTCGTTGGAGTACTGGAAGATCATCGGCCATACGGCGCCGCCCACGGCCTGGCCGCTGAACACCACGCCGACACCGGAGCGGCCGTCTTCGCTGTCCCAGGCGGCGACGTTCGCCATCAAGAGCGCGTTAAGCGCACTGCGCCCGAACAGTCCCATCATCACGGCATAGATGACATAGAGCTCCCAGGGCGATGTTACGCCCGCCATCAGCATGGCGCCGGCACCGATCATGAGGGCGCTCATGACCGTCGGTGCAGCAGCGCCGTGGCGATCGAGCCACCAGCCCATCAGGATGCCGCCAAGGCCACCGCCGATGAACTGCAGGGAAAAGGCCGCCGACGGCACGGCCCGCGGCCAGTCCATCTCGGCGGAGATCGATTTGAGCGCCACCGCGATCATGTAGAGGCTGCCCGTGGCCACGAACATCAGGATGAACGAGGCCAGCAGGAGCAGGGTGCGGTAGGGCATGGCGCGGATCGTCAGTCGCTCAGCAAGGCTTGCCGGAAGCGCGTCTTGATGGTGATGCCATCGCGTTCGGGCAGCACCATCGGGCCATTCTCTGGGCCCACCTTGATGCAGGCGAAACGAAGGCCCGGTTCGGTCAGTCGCTTTCTCAGAGCCGTGACGCCGGCCGCATCGGTGATGGTTTCCGCATCCTCGATGCCCGCCGCCTTTGCCATCCCCGCAAGATCGACCCCGTGGCCAGTATGGGTCGGCTGCCGGCCGGTCTCGCCGTAAAGCTCGTTGTCGATGACGGCGATCGACAGATTGCTCGGCGCCTGCACCGCAACGGTCGCAAGTGCACCGATGCCCATCAGCATTTCGCCGTCGCCGGTGACCACCAGCACGGGGCGGTCGGGTTGCGCCAGGGCGAGGCCGAGGCCGAGCATGGCGGCATTGCCCATGCCGCCCCACGTGCCGAAGGTCAGGGGATGCTCGTCCGCATCGGCCAGATCCCAGGTGGTGCCGCCGAGACCGCCGATCACCAACATGTCGCCGCGGTCGGCCACAAGCTCGCGCACCACGGCGCGTCTATCCAATGCCGTCATCGTCTAATCCTGAAAGCTCTTGGCGCCGATCAGGCGCTGGGAAAGCAAAACCGCGGTCGCCGCCTGGGCCTTGAAGGCGAGCCCGGCCATGGCGGTGACAGTCTCGCCCGCCTCGTCCGGGCGTTCGACGGTGGCGACGCGCATGCCGAGATCGTCGAGCACGCGTGGCGTGGCCCGGCCCATGGGTATCTGCCAGGGATTGCCCTCGCCCCATTCGCCTCGCATGGTCACCAGCATCAGCAGCGGGAATTGGCACGACACCGTCAGCGACGCGATGGCGTTGATGCAGTTGCCGACCCCGCTCGACTGCATCAAGAGCGCGCCGCGTTCGCCGCCGAGCCAGGCGCCGGAGACCAGCCCCACGCCCTCTTCCTCGCTGGTCAGGGAGACCACCTGCATGTCGTTGTCCGCGGTGCAGAACTCGATCAGCCGCGCGTGCCCGGCGTCGGGAACGATGCCCACGACGCGAACGCCTGCGTCGCACAAGGCTCGGTAGATATCGTCAGGCCAGGAGGTGTCGGTCATGAGCTCTCTTCTCGCTTGCTGCGTCCATAGGCGTCGTCGAAACGGATGATGTCGTCCTCGCCGAGATAGTCCCCGCATTGCACCTCGACGATGCGCAGCGGCACGTCCCCCGGGTTCTCCAGGCGATGCCGCGCGCCGATGGGAATATAGGCGGACTGGTTGTGTTCGACAGTGCGCACTGCATCCTCGCGGGTGACGCGCGCGGTGCCTTCCAGCACCACCCAGTGCTCGCTGCGGCGCTCATGCGCCTGCAGGCTGAGTTGGGCGCCGGGACTGACCTCGATCTCCTTGATCTTGAAGCCGACCCCGTCGAGCAGCACGCGGAACGAGCCCCAGGGGCGGCGCTCGGCGAGGTGGCGCTGGGCTTCCTGGCGGCCCTCCGTTCGCAGCTTCTCGACGATGGTGCGAATGGCGCCGTCGGCAGCGAGGTTCGCCACCAGCACCGCATCCGTTGTCTCGCAGACCACCATGTCCTCGAGCCCGGCGCAGGCGAGCAGACGGGACTCGCTGCGCAGCAGGTTGTTGCGGCTGTCGGCGCTGACCACGTCGCCCTGTACGGCGTTGCCGTTGCTGTCACGCTCGTTCGCCTGCCAAAGCTTGCGCCACGAGCCGACATCGGACCAGCCCGGATTGAGGGGTATCACGGCCACCTTGTCGGAGCGCTCCATCACCGCCTTGTCGATGGGGGCGGCTGGGATCGCCTCGTAGGCAGGGGCCGGAAAGCGGATCGCGCCGAGTTTGTCGTTGCGCGCAGCATAGGCCGTGACGGCGGCGGCGTGGATGTCCGGCGCGTGCGCGGCAAGTTCGTCGAGCAGCAGGCGGGCGCGAAAGACGAACATGCCGCTGTTCCAGTCCACATTGCCGCTGGCGATCAGGGCCTTTGCCTTCTCCTCGTCGGGCTTCTCGATAAAGCGGCGGGCGGCAAACACGCCCTCCGGCGCGGCCAGGGCATCGCCGCGCTCGATATAGCCGTAGCCGGTTTCCGGCGTGTCCGGCGAAATGCCGAACGTGACCAAATTGTCTCTGGCCTGCGCAGCCAGACGCACCGCGTTCGCAACCCTTTCGGGCTCGCGCACCGCATGGTCGGCAGGGGCGATGAAGAGTGCTGCATCTTCCGCGATCTCGACCGCCCGCAACGCCGCCACTGCCACGGCTGCTGCGGTGTTGCGCCCGGCGGGCTCCAGCAGAAGGTTTTCGGCCAAAGCCGGCGCCACGTCGTCGAGCTGGTCGCGCACGGGCAGGAAATGAGCTTCCGTGGTCACGGTCAGCACGTGTTCCGCCGCGCTTACCAGAAGCGCCCGCCGGGCCGCTTCCTGCAGCAGGGATTCCTCGCCGACAAGCGCCATGAGCTGCTTGGGATAGATTTCACGGCTCAGCGGCCACAGGCGCGTGCCGAGGCCGCCGGCGAGCAACGCCGAGACGATGGGGGCGTCCGCCATGCTCAGGCGTTGGCGGCGACGCCGGGAGCGCCGCGAATGGCTTCGAACATGGCGCGATAGCCGGCGGCGTCGATACGGGCGTCGATCAGCATCGGGCCATCGCCCTTGAAGGCTTCTGCCATGGCGGCGGCAAGCGACGCCTCGTCGTCGGCGACTGCCGCCCGGCAGCCGGAGCCTTTGGCAATGGCGGCGAAATCGAGGCCGGGATAGCGCATGCCGCGGCGGGCGAAACCGCGCTGCTCCTGCTTGACATCGATGAGGCTGAGGGCGGCATCGTTGAGCACGATAACGGCAACGGCGACATTGTTCCGTGCGGCGGTTGCCAGTTCGCCGAGGCACATGGCAAGGCCGCCGTCGCCGGTGATCGCCAGTACCCGGCGATCGGGCTCGGCAAGTGCCGTGGCGATGGCGGCGGGCAGGGCAAAGGCCATCGTCGAGAGGCCGTTCGATATCTGCACGTCGAACGGTGCCTTGGCCGGCCAGAGCGCCATCGGCGGCAGCATGTGGGCGCCGGCATCGATGGTGAGCCGCGTGCGCTCGGGCGCCGCATCGATGGCGGCGCGCACCACGGCCTGCGGCGTCAGGCCGTGGCCGGCCTCGGCCAGCACCAGGGGCTCGGGCTCGCTAGGCCAGTTGGCGGGCCGCGCCGCTTCCATGACCGCCTCGGCAAGGTCGGGGAGGGGGCCGAACAGGGAGACGGCGGGGGTGGTGTAGTGGGGCCGGATCTCGACTTCCGCCAGCTCGAGCACGGGCATGTCGTATGGCCAGGGCGAGGCGACAAGCTCCACCGGGTCCATGCCATAGAGGATCAGCAGGTCGCAGTCTTCCAGCCACGTGGCCTCTGCGCGCGCGCCGGTAAACAATCCCGCATGGCGCGGCGCGCCGTCGGGGTAAACGCCCTTGGCCTTGTATGAGGTGAGGACGGGGCAGGCAAGGCGGTCAGCCAGGCGGGCGACGGCCGCCGCGGCTTCGTCGTTGCGGCACTGGATGCCGGCGACGATGGCGGGCCGGCGTGCCTTGCCGAGCAGCTCGCGCGCCGCTTCGGCATCGCCTTCGAGCGCCGGCGGTGTGGCGACGGGCTGAGCGCTGAAGGCTGTGCCCGGCTTGGACGCGACCACGGCCGAGAGGTCCATGTGGACAGGACCCACGGGCGGCGCCAAAGCCAGCTCCAAAAGTTCCGCCAGGGTCTCGCCGGCCGTCTCCGGCGTCGCACGGCGGCTGGCCTTGACCAGGGAGCCGAACAGGGCCGCATGATCCACCGTTTGGTGCAAAATGTGGTCGTGCGTGCCGGGCTGATAGGAATCGGTCAGAACCAACAGCGGCGAGCGGTCGAGCGCGGCATAGGCGACCGCGTTGGTGACCGCCGCGGCACCAGGCCCGAGGCCGGTGCAGACCACGCCCGGGCGGTTGCCGATATTGCCGTCGGTCGCCGCCATGATGCCGGCGGCGCATTCGGTATGGGCCAGCACATAATCGATGCCGAGCGCCGCACAGGCGTCGATCATCTCCA